>JAHJVF010000419.1 GCA_018828505.1 Bacteroidota bacterium
ATAAGTGATACTGTTGTGGAAGTCGGCAACCCAAAAGTATTAAAGAGGTCTAAAAGCAAAACGTCTGCAAGCATTACTGCAAGAAAAATGATCATTACTTCTTGAAAGAGGAACATTTCCGGATTGAATATCCCTTTTCTGGCAACTTCCATCATCCCGCTCGAGAATACAACTCCGGTAATAATTCCAATACTTGCGACAGTCATAATAACTTTGAACGATGCTGCTTTCGAACCAACAGCTGAATTTAAAAAGTTAACCGCATCGTTGCTAACGCCAACAACTAAATCGGATATAGCTAATGTGAATAGGACAATTACTATTAATAAATATAATTCCATTTTAGTTTACCTCATTTATCATTTTCTATTCTCACCAGGCGGGCATAATTGGTACAAAGTTAATTATCTATGCTAAAAGTTAAAAGTTTTCGGTATAAATGAAATTCTAAAAAATCTGGATAAAACCACAATTTTTGCTGCTTTAACTAATTGAAGGACAGAATTCAATTAGAATTTTGTAGAGCGAAGTTGGACATCCCGCCCGCCACAAGATAGCTATGAAGTGGCAGGTTTATCCCGACCTGCCCGCCCAATCGCATCTCGTGAGGCAGGCGGGCAGGGGGCAGACTTTTGAAGTTTCTTTCAATATTGTTTAATTAAGAAGCCTGTTCTATATTTTTTTTTATTCAAAACATTTTAACGTCATTGTATTTATGAATAATCGTACTTAGGTACTTCTGGAATAAGAACAAATGTCTGCTCGGTTATTTTTATATTTGCATTGAACAAACTATTTACCTTGAATCGAAGTTTATCAAAAATGCATAAAAATGATAGTTGGGCTAAATCTCATTTTTCAAACTATTGGAGTTCGTATTTTCTAGGGGCTGCAAGTTTATATTTCATTTTAAATAGAGGTGATTATACAATCTTAGACTGGATACATCTATTTATTCATGAGCCAGGGCATTATCTCTTTGCAATTTTTGGTAGATTTATGGGAATGCTCGGCGGCACAATTATGCAAATTCTATTACCACTCATTAGTGCATTTTTATTCTATAGATGGAAGAAGAAAATTTCAGTACAGCTTTGTTTATTCTGGCTGGCACACAGTTTAATAAACGTCAGCGTTTATATCGACGATGCTGATAAAATGAAACTGAGAATAATCGGTAACATTCATGATTGGAACTGGATATTAGGTAAGCTAAATATTACCGAGTATGCAACTAAACTGGGGTGGCTTGTGTTTGGATTTGCAATAGCTACTTTTATCATTATGATCATCATCCCGAGATTTATGGAAGAAAGTGAGAGCTTATTATAAAATCAAAATCGTTTTTGATTTATGAGCCGAATCTAAAAAGGACTTTTTGTATAAATTATCTTTTAATTTTATTCAATAATCGAAACCGAAAATCACTAATGTTACCTTTTTTGAGTAGGCTCATTTATTCTGTCGATTGTTTTGCTTCCGTTTTGAAATGCACTATATTTGAAAGTAAAAAATAAGGGTCAGTGAAAAAACGCGTTTCACCCAAAAATATTAAGCGTATGTTATCGCCACTCAATAAGGTGGCATTTTTTTTATCAAGCAGTAAGTCAGATACGTGAGAGATCAAAAAACATTTTTAATACTCGAAGACGGCACTCGCCTTGAAGGTAAATCTTTTGGTTTTCCGAAAAACGTAACCGGAGAAGTTGTATTTAATACCGGTATGGTCGGTTATCCGGAGACTCTGACCGATCCTTCTTATCATGGACAAATTCTTGTGCTGACCTATCCCTTAATCGGGAACTATGGTGTACCGGGAAGAGAAATTGAAAATGGTCTCTTGAAAAATTTTGAATCGGAAAAAATTCAAGTACGAGGATTAATCATTGCGGATTATTCCGATCATTACTCTCATTGGGATGCTCAGAAATCTCTTCATGAGTGGATGGAATCAGAAAAAATTCCTGGAATTTATGGGGTTGATACTAGAAAACTTACACGAAAGCTCCGCGAGAAAGGCACAACACTCGGTAAAATAATTCAAAATGAAGAAGATAGTCTCTCCTTTGAAGATCCAAATCTCAGACCACTTACAAAAGAAGTTTCGATCTCAAACCGTGTCGAGTATAAAAAAGGAAAAAAGAAAATCGTTCTTATTGATTGCGGCGCTAAAAATAATATCATTCAAGCTTTTTTACGAAGAGACATTTCGGTAATTCGAGTTCCGTATGGATATGATTTTCTTGAAGAGAAGCCGGATGGAATACTCCTTTCAAACGGGCCTGGTGATCCAAAACTCTGTACAGAATTAATTGAGCAGACAAAAAATGCAATTGAATTAGAAATACCGATTCTTGGAATTTGTTTGGGTTCACAAATACTGGCGCTTGCTGCAGGTGCTGAAACTTATAAACTGAAATACGGTCATCGGAGTCATAATCAACCTGTTAACGAAGCCGGAACTAAAAGATGCTACATTACTTCACAAAATCATGGTTACGCAATTGATTCCAGGACGCTGCCGGAAGATTGGCGCGAATGGTTCACAAATGATAATGATGGTACAAATGAAGGAATCATGCACGTTTTCAAACCATTCTTTGGAGCACAATTTCATCCTGAGGCTTCTCCGGGTCCCGATGATACAGAATTTATCTTTGATCTTTTCATCAGAGCAATACGGTAATATTTAAAATGATAAAAAAAGGAACCCCAAAAAAAGTTTTAATTCTCGGTAGCGGAGCCCTGCAAATCGGGCAAGCTGGGGAGTTTGATTATTCAGGCAGTCAAGCAATTAAAGCTCTGAAAGAAGATGGAATCGAGTCGGTGCTTGTGAATCCGAACATCGCTACTATTCAAACGTCGGAACATCTTGCCGATAAAGTATATTTTCTTCCACTCAGATCGGATGTTGTCGAAAGAGTGATAGAAAAAGAAAAACCCGATGGAATACTTTTAGGATTCGGCGGTCAAACAGCTCTTAATGTCGGTGTAGATCTGTATGAAAAGGGAGTCTTGCAGAAGCATGATGTCCGCGTTCTTGGAACTCCGATCCAATCGATCAAAGACACAGAAGACAGATTTTTATTTACAAATAAGGTTAAGGAAGCAGGATTAAAAATTGCGAAAAGTAAAACAGTCAGTAATGTCGAAGAAGCAATCGAAGCAGGAGATTCAATTAATTATCCAGTGATGGTTCGAATTGCTTATGCTTTAGGCGGACTGGGATCGGGAATTGTAAACAATCGTGAAGAATTAATAAAAAAAACCGAACGAGCATTCAAATTTACAGACCAAATATTAATCGAAGAGTCCCTCTATGGATGGAAGGAATTGGAATACGAAATTGTCCGTGACAACTTCGATAATTGCATTTCAGTTTGTGCAATGGAAAATATCGATCCGATGGGAATTCATACCGGTGATAGCATTGTTGTCGCACCTCTACAAACTTTATCCGCTCAGGAAAATTTTAAGTTTCGATCTATCGGTATAAAGCTCATTCGTCATCTCGGTATCATTGGTGAATGTAATATTCAATTTGCATTAAATCCCGAGTCAAACGATTATCGCATAATCGAAGTAAATGCTCGTTTAAGCAGAAGTTCAGCTTTAGCATCAAAAGCTACGGGCTATCCTCTTGCATTCGTTGCAACTAAATTAATGCTCGGTTATAGTCTGAATGAAATTGTAAATAATATCACGAAGGAAACATCTGCTTGTTTTGAACCGGCGCTCGATTATGTAGTAATAAAATTTCCAAGATGGGATCTTCAGAAATTCAAACTAGTAAGTACTCAGCTTGGTTCTGAAATGAAATCGGTTGGAGAGGTTATGGCAATCGCCAGAACTTTTGAAGAAGCGTTTCAAAAAGCAATTCGAATGCTTGATATTGGATTGACTGGATTTTCCGGAAATGGCATTTCTGCGAAAGATCTTGAAAGTGAATTAGCAATTCCAACAGATCGAAGAATTTTCTTCATTGCTGAAGCTCTGGAAAAAGGAATGAGTATCAATAGGATCCACGAGTTAACACAAATAGACAAGTGGTTTCTCTATAAGATGCAGAATATTATTGATGTGAAAAGAGAGCTTGTGCGAATGCCACATAGTGGTGCATTTGCACATCCTTACGGGAAAGGAACATCAATCAATCAAATCGAAAAATCTCTTCTATTGAAAGCAAAACAAAAAGGATTTTCTGATAAACAGATCGCTCAATTAACTTCTTCCGATGAAGGTACAATTCGAAACATCCGGAAAGAGCTTGGAATTATACCGGTAGTAAAACAAATCGACACACTTGCCGCAGAGTATCCTGCTCAAACAAATTATTTATATATGACTTATAACGGAGAAGAGAATGATATTACTTCGGGAGAAAAAAATCAGATCATAGTTCTTGGAAGCGGTCCATATCGTATCGGGTCTTCTGTTGAATTTGATTGGTGCTGTGTTAATGCTGTTATGACTTTGAATCAGATGAGCTACAAAACGATTATGATCAATTATAATCCTGAAACAGTCTCCACTGACCACGATATATGCGATAAATTATACTTCGAAGAAATGACTTTTGAAAGAATTCTTGATATTTATGAGCTGGAATCTCCCGATGGTGTAATCGTCTCAATGGGTGGGCAAATACCCAACAATCTTGCGATGAAATTACACGCTCAGAAAGTTAGGATAATAGGCACTTCACCTCTGCAGATCGATAATGCGGAGAATCGAAATAAATTTTCGCAGATACTCGATCAACTCAAGATCGATCAGCCATCATGGAAAGAGTTAACCGATTTAGATTCAGCGAAAAGATTTGCTTCTGAAGTTGATTATCCTGTGCTTATTCGTCCGAGCTATGTTTTGAGCGGTGCCGCTATGAGCATTGTACTCACCGAAGATGAGCTTGAGAACTATTTAAAAAAAGCATCAGATATTAGTCAAGAACATCCGGTAGTGATAAGTAAATTTATCACGAACGCTCGCGAGATCGAAGTTGATGCTGTGGCTGATAACGGTGAATTGTTTTGTTACGCAATATGTGAACATGTGGAGAATGCCGGAGTGCATTCAGGCGATGCGACTTTGGTTCTTCCTCCTCAGCGAACATATCTTGAGACAATGAGAAGAGTAAAAATCATAACAAAGGAAATCGCTCGTGCACTTGAGATCACCGGACCTTTTAATATCCAATTCATTGCGAAAGATAATCAGGTGAAGGTAATCGAATGCAACTTGCGTGCATCGAGGAGCTTTCCGTTTGTTTCTAAAGTTTTAAAGATAAATTTCATTGATATTGCAACTCGATTAATGCTTGGTGAACATGTTGCAAAAATTGATAAATCTTCGTTTGATCTTGATTACGTTGGGGTGAAAGCTTCTCAATTTTCTTTTACCCGGTTAAAAGGTTCTGATCCGATAATCGGAGTTGAAATGTCTTCTACCGGTGAAGTAGCCTGTTTAGGAGATGATTTCAACGAAGCCTTCTTAAAAAGTCTGCTTTCAACCGGATTTAAAATACCGAAGAAATCAATTATGCTCTCTACAGGTACGATGATTCAGAAAGCGGAATTTTTAGAAGAACTTAGAGCACTAAGTGAAATGGGCTATGAATTCTACGGAACTCGAGCAACTGCTGAATTCTATACAGATAATGGAATCCATGTTAAAACCCTTAGACGACCGGGAAATGAAGAAGGACCATTTGTCCTGGATTATTTAAGCAGCGGTAAAATTGATCTAGTAATTAGCATCCCAAAGACAGCCGAAAAAAATGAACTTGATGCTGATTACGTTATTCGAAGACACGCTGTTGATCTTAATATTCCTCTAATAACAAACACTCAATTCGCCAAAAGATTTGTAAAAGCTCTCCGGAAGTATAAAGTTGAAGACCTTCCTATAAAAAGCTGGGATGAATATAACTAACTAAAGTTACGCAAATTCTACTAATGTCATATTATGGTTGAGTTTTAATACAAGCTACGCCAAACAACAAAGCCGAAACGGAACAACAAACTTTTAAACTTTGCAAATGCCGAATGCGATCCGTTAGCTAACGGACAGCATGCCCCTCCGCCTCGGCGGATTGTCGGGGGCGTCCGCTTGTCCGATCCATAGGATTCCTTCGGAAAGGACTCCCCAAAGGGGTCTTCGACCTTTGGAGATTGGCTGGTTATACCTTTTTCTTAATCAACAGATATTTAATAAGCGTCTTTTCTCAAATCAATTGATAAAATGAATATTGTTTTTTCAGTCTCTTCGATTACATAAAACAATCTATATTTTCCAATTCTATACCGCCAGGTCTCATGTTTGTAGTCAACCAACTTTTTAATATTGTTTCCGTAATGTGGTTCGTCTCTTAATTGGGGATAAATATATTGGAGAAGTTTTTTCTTAATGAAGGATTTTTCTTGATTGGAGATTTTCTCAATTTTCTTTAGGAACTCATCAGTCTCAAAGATTTTGTAATTATTCAACCAACCGCCCTTTTTTTAATTTCATATCAGCTAAACCACGTTTCAGACTTTTGTTAAGCTCTGTGTTATTTCGTATTTCCTCCATCTCGAATTCATCGACATAAATATTGTGTTCAATGAATCGTTTAACAGCGGTTTCAATAAAATTAGAAATTGGTCTATTATCTCTATCTGCTAGTTTTCTATATACTTTATAGTTTTCTTCGCTCAATCGAAGTGTAATTGTTTTGGACATAAAATAACCTCATTGAATGTTTATCGTTTCTTTGCATTCTAATGTATTCATATCCATAGAAACTTTCAACACCTTTTTTATGAAAAGGTATAACTATATAGTTAACCCGCAATTTCGTCAGCTGACGGACAGCAATGCAGCTTTGAACCTGACCGCCTCTGGCGGTAACAATTGCCAATGATTTATAAAACTTTTTTAATATTCAGGGCGTGAGATATTGTTTTTAATTAACCAACAACCTTTTTGTTTTATAAATCCTTTTACAATAAACATTACTTTGTTTTTCTATCTCACGCCCTAAACCTAC
>JAHJVF010000420.1 GCA_018828505.1 Bacteroidota bacterium
ATGCACCGGATGCGGGGAGATTTTCCTGGAAGAATGGGAAGACCTTGCCTACCACTTTCTATAGATTAAAGGTTATTCTTCTACAAAAAAAAAGCAGCTTTGTGCTGCTTTTTTATTTTTAAAAACACTCTTGATGATTCTAAATAACCAAATCCCCTGTAATTGGTCTTATAAAAATTTCTTCAGTTACGATATTATCTGGCTGGAGAAAGATAGAGACAATTATATGGGCTAAATCTTCGGGCTTCATCATTAAGTCGGCAGATTTTTTCCGCTGCTCATGGCTCCACATTTGAGTCTCTGTCGGGCCGGGAAGAACATTTACGATTTTAACACCAAGTCCTCTAATTTCTTCACGAACGACTTTTGAAAAAGCGTTTAGTCCGGCTTTAGAAGCAGAGTACGCTGCGCTGCCTGTGTAAATTTTTTCGGCAGCAGTTGAACTGATGTTGATAACCAAACCCGATTTTTGTTTAATCATTTCGGGGAGGACAGCTTTCATACAAAAAATTGAACCTAAAAGATTTGTATTGATGATATCCTTGATCTCCCTATTTGAAGAATCAACAGCATTTTTAAATGAAGTGATCCCTGCGCAGTTAACGAGACAATCGATTTTATCTGATTCGCGCAAAATTTGTTTTGCCACTGCAATTACATTTGTTTCAGATGCCACATTACAAGGCAATGGATGAACTTTTAATTTTTCCTTTGAGAAAAGTTTTGCGGTTCGTTCAAGCTCTGTATTCCGGCGTGAAGAAATGTAGACTTTGCAATTTATCTTAGCAAAGTTTTTTGCAATTGCTTGTCCAATTCCGCTTGATCCGCCTGTTACCCAAATTATTTTTGTATCTGATTTCATTAATGTAATCCTGCTTTGATAAGACTTAAGAATTCAGCACGGGTACGTTCATCCTCTTTGAATGATCCATGCATTGCACTTGTAGTTGCAACAGAATTTTGTTTTTCCACGCCACGCATCATCATGCATAGATGACTTGCTTCTGCAACTACAGCGACTCCGTCCGGTTCAAGATATTTGTTTATTGTATCGGCAATTTGTTGTGTGAGCCGCTCCTGAACTTGAAGACGGCGAGCAAAGACTTCAACTATTCTTGGAATTTTGCTGAGACCAATTATTTTTCCGTTTGGAATGTAGGCGACATGACACTTACCATAAAAAGGTAATAGATGATGTTCGCACAGGCTGAAGAAATCAATATTTTTTACTATGACCATTTCATCATATTTGACAGTAAAAATTGCCTTAGTCATTATGGTATCAATGTCTTTACCATATCCATTAGTTAAAAATTCATAAGCTTTGGCAACTCTCTCCGGAGTTTTTTCCAGTCCTTCCCGTTTCGGGTCTTCGCCAATCTCAAGCAATAATTCATTTATCAAATTGGCTGTTTTATTTTTGTCCATGCTATTCTCCTCTGTACTCCACTAAATTTCTCTCACTCTCATAAAGTTTTATTGAATGAAGTTTTCCGGATGGGATTTGGTTCTCCAATCGATTCCAGAATGCGATGCAAAGATTTTCGACAGTTGGATTAACGCCCTCGAGAAAATCTACTTCCAGATTCAGATTTTTATGATCGACATGCTTGATAATATTTTCATTTAATACCTGCTTAAGATATTTCAAATCTATCACATATCCTGTTTCAGGATCGGGTTCACCTTCAACGGTTACTTCTAAATTGTAATTATGTCCGTGATAATTTGGATTGCTGCACAGGCCAAATATTTCTTTATTTTTTTCATCTGAAAAATTCGGATTGAACAATCGATGCGCTGCAGCGAAATGTGTTTTGCGTGTTAAATAGACTTTCATTATTCACTCGTTAGATCATTTATCAATACAGTTTTCATTTCAGGATCAAAAGTTTTTTCAGCTTTGTAATTCTTATGTTGGATTTTGATTTTAGAGATTGATCCGCTCTCGACAAATTTTTTAACCTGATCTTGTTTAAAGCTGAAGGTTAAATATTGAACTGCACTTACTCTGCCATCGGTTAACTGTCCTTGGTCAAATATCGGTTCGATCTTTTCATTATCAAATTCCAAGAAAACACATTTGTCACTCAAACCGATTAATGAATCGAGAATCGGTTTGATATACTCCCTTTCCTGAATCTCAATTAACATTGTAGCGCAGAGCTGATTTTTGCAGGGGATTAATTCATTGTACACATCGATCTCCTGCTGAATAAGTTTTCTGTCGGCTATTTTCTCCAACCGAATCATTTCCTGAATTTGAAAAAGTACCGTCTCGCGATTTTCGAATACCAATGTGATATTATCACCAATCTGTATTCTGCGGTTTTTCTTTATCTTGATTATATGATCGCGAGATTCTTTCCTGACTTTTTCATACTCATGGATATTTTTAACGTCAGAAAATTCAATCTTCTTCAATACTCATCCCCTATCTCAAAAGTGCATGACATGGTGGTGTATACTTCGAATTTACGCTCATCGCAACTTTCTCAATCTTTTCCCTTTTTAAGCAGAACTAATGCTCGCTGCAACCTGCCAGCATGTGATTTTTCTGCGCGGGCGAGTGTTTCGAACCACTCAGCTATTTCAAAAAATTCTTCATCTCTTGCGATGCGCGCAAATCCGGGATAAAGTTCAGTGTACTCGTAAGTTTCCCCTTCAATTGCTGTTTTCAAATTTGTTTCTGTATCGCCGAGACTTTTACCTGTAAGAGGATCGGCGATCGGTTCCATGAATTCGAAATGACCGAATGCGTGTCCTCCTTCTCCTTCAGCGGTTTCCTTGAATATATCAGCAATATCATTGAAACCTTCTTCAACTGCACGTTGTGCAAAAAATAAATATATTCGATTTGCCTGGCTCTCGAGAGCAAAACCATCTTTTAGATTTTGAAAGGTTTTTGAGTTCAAAAGTTTTAATTTGCTATCGCTCTCTTTGTCTATTACTTTTTTCATTTAAATTAATTATCCAAATCTTTCAATATCTCTTTGATGTGGTTGGTAACTTTAACCTTTGGATAAATGTTTTGAATTTTTCCTTTTTCATCTATCACGAAAGTTGTACGTTCGATACCGAAATATTTCCTTCCGTACATACTTTTTTCTTTCCAGACGCCATATTTTTCAAGCACAGTTTTCTTTTCATCACTCAAAAGAGTGAATGGAAGATAATATTTTTCTTCAAACTTTTTATGTGACTTAATCGAATCAGCACTCACGCCAATAATTACACAATCTGCGTCTTCAAATTTCTCAAAATTATCCCGGAAATCGCAAGATTCTTTTGTGCATCCCGAAGTCATATCCTTCGGATAAAAATAGAGAACAACTTTCTTTCCCAGAAGATTATTAAGAGAAATTTTTCCGCCATTCTGATTCATTAAACTAAATTGAGGTGCTTTCATTCCGATTTTTAACATCAAAATCTCCTAAAATTGATTTAAGAAAATTAAGACCAAACCTAATAATATATTCACAACAAAAATTCCGTAAGAGAGACCATGATAAAAAGAGAATCTTTTTTTGAAAGGATTCTCCTCTTCCTGAAGTTTGAGCATGCCGATTTTCTTTTTTGTTTTTCTTAATAATGGACGAATAATTAATCGCGATACCACAGCCAATAGTGTCATGGTTAAAAAAAGGATTAGATGAACCTGATACTGTGATTTCAGAATCGGGTTCCTTGCCGAATTCACGATCTCAATGAGAATTCCTACCATAAACAGAAAAATCGATATGATGATGAAATAATCAAATCTCTCAAGAATTTGACCGATAAAATTCCCGGCATCTTCTTTTGCTGCAAAAGCTTTAAAGCTGTACGGCGTGATGATCAAAGAAATTAATATCGATCCACCAACCCAAATCACGAGCGCAATTACTTGCAGAAAAAATGCTACACGATTTAAAAATTCAAATTCCATTTGACATTTATTTGAAATCAAACATGAATAAAGTCTTACATCGGTTTGATGAAGATTCTATTCTCTACTTCAAGTTCTCAAGAACTGATTTAATGAATTCATAGTTCGGTTCTTTGCCCGGATCGTCGAGTACTTCAGCGTACTGAATTTTACCCTCTTTATCTATTACGAAAGCAGAACGCTTTGCCACACCTTTATAATCCCACTTTCCGGGGACCCAAACTTCTTCTAAAACTTCATATTGTTTACAGACTTCCTTATTAAAATCACTGAGTAGATCAAATCCAAAATTGAATTTATCGTTCCAGAGTTTCAAAGCAAACGGACTGTCTACACTGATAGCAAAAACTTTTGCATTTAAATTACCGTACATATCCATATTATCACGTGTTGAACAGAGTTCCTTTTCACAAACTCCAGTATTCACAAAGGGAAAAAAAAGTAGAACGACATTTTGCTTCGAAACAAATTCGCTCAACATCACACTTTCGAATTTGTGATTTTTTAATGTAAAGTCTTTATAATTATCTCCAATTTTTAGTGACATCATTTCTCCTGCTATTTTAATTTTCTGCCAATGTTTACCGTTGCTTGAAATTCGAGAGTACCATCCGGAAGGACTCTTCCTCGATGTTCAACGACTTCGAACCACCCGATTGCTCCTTCTTTTGCGGTATCTTTTACTGCCTGCTCGACTGCATCAGAGAAACTTTTTGTTGATATTCCAACCCGTATTACTTTTTCAAATGAGTTTGACATGATTATCCTTCACAATTTGTTTAAAATATTTTAGTTCAAGTTAAAGATTTACTCGATTTCAATCAATTTTTCAGAGTATTTAACACAAGTGTTACCATTTTAATTCCTTATAAGCGTTCTGTTAATTTCATCACGGTATAAAATTTTGCTTGCTTCAGAATATATTTTCAACTAATTTAGACTTAGTCTAAATAGTAATTGAACTATGATTGCCAATATTACGCATGCTGTTGAAATATTTACGAACTTTCTTAAGAAAGGTCCTTATAGGGTTACATCTGAACGTTTCGAAGTTCTTGAAAATGCATTTGCACAGAACGAACATTTCAGTGCGGATGAACTATATCTTTTAATGAAGAATGAAGGATCAAATATCTCACGTGCAACTGTTTATAATACATTGGAGTTGTTAGTTACTTGCGGATTGCTTTCGAAGCAAAATTTTCTCGGGAAGGGAGCACGTTTCGAAAAAATAATCGGCGTGCTTGATCACAATCATATCATTTGTGTTAATTGCGGACGAATCACCGAGTTCAAATCATCTGCAGTTCAAAAAATCCAGGAGGCGATCTGCGAAGAAAATAATTTCGTCGCAGTCAATCACAGTTTTAATATTTACGGTTACTGCAAAGACAAAAAAAATTGTAAATCAAAACAATCGATAGAGAATAATTAAATGTCATTTACTTTAGATAAAGCTGCACCGGGACAGAATCTTGTAATCAATTTTTTACCGAGTGGGGTAATCAAATCTCAACTTATCAGATTTGGTTTGATGGAAGGTGAAAGCGTTCGATGCTTAGATAGACTTTTCGGCGGAACGGTAATTCTTCAAAAGAATAGATTAGAGATTGCATTAGGATTTGACTTAGCTAAATCGATAACGGTAACGAATGAGAATTGAAGTCTCTAGCACAAAGCGAGACGAAGAAGAAAACTCAAGCGAAGGAAATCTAACACAAGAAAATAAAACAAAAATCCTCGTCATAACCGGCAATCCAAACGTTGGTAAATCTTTAATTTTTAATCACCTCAGCGGAATGTATGCTGAAGTATCGAACTTCCCGGGAACAACTGTCTCACTAATTTCAGGTAAATACAAAGATCGTCTTCTCATAGACACACCAGGAATTTACGGCGTTTCATCTTTTAACGATGAAGAAAAAGTTGCACGTGATGTTATCCTTCAGGCTGATGTGATCCTGAATGTTGTTAATGCACTTAATCTTGAGCGCGACCTTTTCTTAACCCTCCAACTTATCGAAATGGGTAAAAAAGTCTCTGTCATTTTGAATATGATGGATGAAGTGAATCGAAAAAATATCCTTATCGATTCTCAAAAACTTTCAGAAATTCTCGGTGTTAATGTTTATGAAACAAGTGCAATTAAGAAAATTGGTTTTGAAAAACTTGATGAAGCCATTGAAACGGCACGATGCGGAAGAACCGATAAAACTATCGGCGAAAAATTAAACGAAATCTTAAAATTAACTAATTCACGCGGAACTGCTTTACTTCTTCTCGAGGGAGATAAAGCCTCGTTAGAAAAATATAAATACAACGGGGATGATCTTCGGGATGATATTTACATTCATAGAAGAAATAGAATCAAGGAAATAGTTGATAAAGTTGAAAGTGAAGGATCGAAACAAGGTATATTTTTTTCGAAATTAGGAAGATTATGTCTTAATCCTATAACTGGCATCCCAATATTGCTTTTAGTATTAATAATAATGTATTTCTTTGTCGGAGATTTGGTTTCCCAACGTGTAGTTAATTTCACCGAAAATTATATTGGAAAAAACTACTTTGAATTTTACACAAAATCATTTGTAGCCAAATACACCGAAACAACGCTCGACGTAAACATCCTTGATCCTTCTGAAAACATATTAAGCAATAGAACTTTCTATTTTCCCGATGGAACGGATTCCAACCCGACGCTTCTAATAGAATTTGAAGAATTTATAGAGAATCAAAATCGTGAGGTAGAATTTCATTTCACACAACCTTTTCCGACATTTCTTTTCGGTGAATTTGGTGTTATTACGATGACTGTGAGCTATCTTTTGTTTTTACTCTTACCCCTTGTATTTGCATTTTATTTTTCACTCGCACTTCTCGAGGACAGTGGTTACTTACCCCGCTTAGCTGCACTTGTAGATAAAACATTTACTCGAATTGGATTAAATGGAAGAGCGATAATTCCCATAATCCTTGGTTTTGGTTGTGTCACAATGGCAACAATCACAACAAGAATTCTCAGTACTGAACGAGAGAAGAGCATTGTAACTGCCATACTTCAATTTGTAATTCCCTGCTCTGCGCAATTAGCTGTAATTGCTGTAATGTTGAGTAGTGCTGGTATTAAGGCGTTGGCAATTTATTCATTTGTGATTCTCACTGTTATGATAATAACAAGTACAATCTTAAATAAATTAATTCCCGGACAAAGTTCACCTTTACTGCTCGATCTTCCGCCGATGCGTTTGCCAAGGATTGGGAACGTTTTAAAGAAAACATATTATAGAACGATTGGCTTTATGAAAGAAGCAGCCCCTTGGTTTTTTGTAGGTGCTGCTGGAATTGGAATTCTACAACTTACAAACTTACTTCAAGTTTGGCAGGACTTGCTCAGTCCTTTGACAGTCCATCTCCTACAGCTCCCCAAAGAAAGCTCGACCGCTTTTGTAATGGGAATGATCCGTAGAGATTTTGGTGCTGCTGGTCTGTTCGATATTCCGCTGACTACCGATCAAATAGTAGTAGCTTTAATAACAATAACTCTATTTGTTCCCTGCATTGCATCATTCGTAATAATGCTTAAGGAGAGAGGTACTAAACAAGGAATGATCATTTGGGTTGGAACCTGGGTTTTTGCTTTTGTAATCGGTGGAATCGTAAGTCATATTTTGATTTGAACTATAAACCAGAAGATTTATGACGGTCCATTTAAATATTAAAAATTATTTTAGATTTTTTTAAACAAAAATTTTTAGGAAAAGTAATGTCGAATATTTCAAAAGAATTAATTTTAAATGTTCTAAGAAAAGTTAACGATCCTGACTTGCACAAAGATTTGGTAAGTTTGAATATGATCAAAGATATTCAAATCTCCGGGGATAATGTAAAAGTTACTGTTGAATTAACCACGCCGGCATGTCCACTAAAAGACAAGATCAAACAAGATTGTGTCGACGCCATTCGGAAGGATGTGGGGGGAATTAAAAACCTCGAGATTGAAATGGGTGCCTCAGTTCGAAGTCATGTAAATGCTATTAAAGCTCAATTACTTCCTGGAGTAAAAAATACAATCGCAGTTGCAAGCGGTAAAGGAGGAGTCGGCAAATCAACTGTCGCAGTAAACCTTGCAGTCTCATTAGCAAAAGATGGCGCCAAAGTCGGTTTGCTCGATGCAGATGTTTACGGCCCCAGTATTCCTCTTATGCTTGGAGTGAATGGTAGACCAAAAATGGTCGGTCAGCCCGACAGCTTTAAAATTATTCCACTGGAAAATTACGGAGTAAAATTAATGTCGATTGGTTTTCTGGTTGAGGATAATACTCCGGTAATCTGGCGAGGACCGATGGCGAGCGGTGCTATTAAACAATTCATGGCAGATGTTGAGTGGGATGAATTGGATTATCTGATTTTCGATTTGCCTCCGGGGACTGGCGACATTCAACTAACACTTGTTCAATTAATACCATTGACCGGTGCAGTAATTGTAACCACACCTCAGAATGTTGCACTAATCGATGCACGAAAAGGATTAAAGATGTTTGAGCGAGTAAATGTAACCGTACTCGGTATCATTGAGAACATGAGCTATTTCATTGCTCCTGATACTGGCAAACGCTACGAGATTTTTGGATATGGCGGCGGTAAGAAAGCTGCTCAAGAATTAAATGTTCCGTTCCTGGGCGAAATCCCAATCAATCCACAGATTCGTGAAGGCGGCGATAACGGTAAACCAATTGTAATTGAACATCCCGATTGTGACGAATCAAAAAAGATTCGGGAGATCGCACGAAATATGGCTGCACAGGTTAGTATTCGAAATGTTTTGTCTCCTATTATTCCGAAGATCGAGATTTTATCTAACAATTGAGTGAACTTCTGCCGAAGGTAGGCATTCACATAAGAACAATTATTTGATAGTTTTTGGTTTTTAGTTTTAAGTTATAGTCCATAGTTATTGGTCAATCCGCCTTTGCAGGCTGTTGCATAACTCTAGTTTTGTCACCTCGAACGAAGTGAGAGGTCTTAAATTAATTAAAATAGAAAGATTTCTCACCCGATGAATCGGGTTCGAAAAGACAATTTTCTATTCTGCAACACCCTGCTTTGGCGGACTACCAGATAGATCAACCAATGAACCCCGTTAGAAATATCCGTGCATTAATAATCCTTAACAAAATAATGACAGTTTCTAACGGGGTGAACTAAAACCAGTAACCCCGCCTGCCTCAAAGCTACAAGTTCGGCGGGCAGGCAAAAACTAAAACTAAGAACCATCAACATAAAACTTTAAATTAGTTACCTGTTTTCAAATCGATTGACTATCATATATGAGACTACTCTAAAAAGGTATCTCTGAAGGAAAAATGTTTACCCCGTTGGATATACTCTTAAAAAATACCTGCTATAAAAATAAGTTATCCAACGGGGTGAAGGATTTAACTCAAAATCGAAACTGGAAATGGTGAATTTAACCTTTTTAGCTACACTTCACGAAACGTTTCGTGTAGTGAAGATTCGTCTCATATATCTTTTCAAAAAAATCATTAAGTTTGTAGAGAAAATTTTAATTATATATCAGGATAAAATTATGGAAGAACTTCGCGAAAGAATTCAAAAAGCACTTGATTCCGTTAGACCTTACCTTCATGCTGATGGCGGCGATGTTGAGTTAGTCAATGTTACAGAAGACGGAATTGTAGAGGTTAAGCTTGTGGGGGCATGTGGAACTTGTCCAATGTCGCAAATGACTTTACGTGCCGGCGTAGAACGTGCATTGATGAGAAGCGTACCGGAAATAAAAAGGGTCGAAGCAGTTACTGGCTAATCTAAAATTCTTAATCATTAGGATTTAAT
>JAHJVF010000060.1 GCA_018828505.1 Bacteroidota bacterium
GGATCGACGTATATTTTTGTAATTCCTGCCTCTTGAGCTATTGAAATCTGAATTTTTAGTTCATCAAATATTTCATCGACTGCGTTAACGTAAGTTGGATTTTGCTGCATGGTTTTAGGCGTACCGCGAATGTGCATAATTATTAGTCCTGCATCATATTTCGCAATTATTTTTGCAAGTTCGCTATCGAACTTTAGTCCGCTTATATCATTGATAATGTGAGCACCATTCTCAAGACAAACTTTAGCGACTTTTGATTTGTACGTGTCTATTGAAATTAAAACATTTTCATTTCTAAGTACTTTCAAAATGGGCAGAATTCTTTCGAGTTCTTTTTCTGCAGGAATCCGTTCAGAGCCAGGACGAGTAGATTCAGCACCAATGTCTATGATGCCTGCCCCGTCAGCTATCATCTCATATGCCTTTTCGAGTGCCGCATCGCTTTGAAAATATTTTCCTCCATCATAAAATGAATCAGGAGTAAGGTTCAAAATCCCCATAACATAGTTTTCATTCCCGGTAAAAATCTTTGAAGAAAAATGGTATGAATAATTTTGTGAATTATCATATGCGTGAAGTAAGTCCTTAATCTTTTTTGAAAATTCATTCTGTCCGAAATCTTTAAATTTATTTGACAGATTTTCAAATGAATTCAAATCTCCAATGAAGATAATTTTCTCACTTCCGGCAGTCCTTTCAATAAAAAAAGGGACGAGAGATTTCAATTCTGCAATCCGATTAGTTATATCATCAATTGAAATGTCCTCTATCACTAATCCAAAAGTGGGAAAAAATATTTTTTGACAATCTGAAGTTGAGGAATTTATTATTCCCTTTAAATTGTCTTCACTCTTTATTGATACTATTCTTACTTGCATCGGAAAAATAATTTTGGGTCAGTCGTTGAATAGATGGCTATTTAGCATTAAGGTGAATTATTAGAATATTTTTAGGGTTCGCTGCATGAGCGAAAGAACCCACATTTTGGACAGACCATCTTACACCTGAATGAATAAAGTTTCATATTACAATTATCACAATAATTCCAGAAATCATTACTATCTATGACAACTGATTTCTTCTGAGCAGACACAATCTTTTAATTGGGTTTTTTATCGTCTTTCTTCTTAATCAATCTCCAAACCGGATAATTTCGAAAATTTAACTTTACCTTCACGCAAGGTAACTAACACTTCAAACTGAGGATTCATTAAGACAATATCGGCATCCATACCGGCAGCCAAAATCCCTTTACTTCTTTGCAAACCTAAAACTTTGGCACCATTCAATGATGCCATTCGAATCGCATCTGTCGGTGGAACACCAACTAGCTCTATCATATTCTTGATCGCCTCATCCATTGTGAGGGTGCTTCCTGCCAGTGTTCCATCTTCGAGATATGCTTTTTTATCTTTAACAATTACTTTTTGATCTGCAAATTCATATTCACCATCAGACATTCCGCATGCACGAATTGCATCAGTAATTAAATTTATACCGCGTGTCCCCTTTAGTTTGTAAATAAGTTTCATCACTACAGGATGAACATGAATTCCATCTGCAATTAATTCGATCTTCAATTCATCACGGAGAAAAGATGCAGTTACAACACCCGGTTCACGATGATGCATCGGGCGCATTGCATTGAAAATATGAGTTACATGAGAAGCACCATTATCAATTGCAGCTTCAATCTCATCATAGTCTGCTTCGGAGTGCCCGATCGATAACACGATCCTGTCTTGTGCGGCATGACGCATTATTGGAAGGCAACCGGGAAGTTCAGGTGCTATCGTCATAATTTTGATATATCCACGTGCCGAATCGCGGAGATTGTACCAGCTCTCCAGATCGGGTTTCCAAAGATACTCTTCATTCATCGCTCCTTTGTGCTTCGGATTGATGTATGGTCCTTCCATATGAATCCCGAAAAGGTTAGTTGAACCGCTATTCTCAATGTGATGTGCGATGCGACGCATATCATTGATAAGCAACGTATAGGGTTTGCTGTACAAACCTGCAAGTAATGTTGTAGTCCCATGAGAAAAATGAAAATTGGAAATGTGAGATAATGCTTTCGGATCATCCTCATCTGCAAATCCCTTTCCACTTCCGCCGTGACAGAGCAGATCAACAAATCCTGGAGTTACAATCATTCCCGATGCATCATAGAGAGTGCAATCGGAAGTTATTTCAACGTCGTCAATTTTTCCGAGCTCAAAAATTTTCTTCCCGCTGATAATAATTGTTCCAGGATTGATACATCTGAATGGAGTGATGATCTTTGCACCAACAAAAGCTAATTTCATTTTTTTATATTCTTTCTGATTTTAAAATCGCTCAAAGCATTTTTTAATTCTAAAGTCCTAGCGGTCGGATTTTCACTCTTAAAGATAGATGCACCAGCAACTATTACTTCTGCACCGGCACGCAGACATTTTTCCACATTCTCAATTCCAATACCACCGTCAACTTCGATTAGAAATTTGTAATTATTTTTCTCTTTAAGTTCCCGCACTCGTTCAATTTTATTCAAAACATGTTCAATGAATTTTTGTCCACCGAATCCCGGATTAACCGACATGAGCAGTAAAAGATCGATCTCGCTAAGAACGTGTTCAACCGTATCAACAGGTGTTGCAGGATTTATTGTAACTCCTGCTTTGACATTTAATTCTTTTATCTTTTTTAGCGTGCTATTTATATGAATACACACTTCTTGATGAACAGTTAAATAATCCGCGCCGGCTTCAGCGAATTTTTCGATGTACTGATCGGGACTTACAATCATAAGATGAACATCGAGTGGAAGATCGGTTATTCGATTCACTGCTTCAACAACAATAGGACCGAAAGTAATATTAGGAACAAAATGACCATCCATCACATCACAATGTATCCAATCTGCTTTACCCATTTCAACACTACGGATCTGTTTTTTCAAATCACTAAAATCGGCGGATAAAATAGAAGGAGCTAATAGATACATCTAATTTTCTCTGATTGACTGTTCACTTACTTTTTCTCTTACTACAAAAAGGTCTATCAGACTTTGCTCTTTTATTTTTTCTCCCGAACGCGGAAACTGCAAAACGACTGTATTGGGTAACAAATCGATACTAACCTGATAGCTTATCTTGCCAATTTTCAGTCCGACAGATTCAATAATTTTCCGTGCTTCTGAAAGGCTTTTTCCAACAATGTTAGGAACTTCAATATCCCCTAAAGGTTTGCCTAAGCTTAACGTTAGATCTACGACTGTCCCTCTTCCAACACCCGAACCGTATGGAACAGATTGACTAATTATCGCACCTTTTGGAATATGATCCGAAGTGTCTTCTGTCACAACTCCCAATATCAAACCAAGTCTTGAGAGACTAATGTTTGCATCCCTCAATGATTTCAATTCCAGATTTGGCATTTCAATTAACTGCTCACCACCGCTGACAATTAGATAGACTCTTCTTCCCAGCTTCACAGTTGTATTAGGTTCAGGGCTCTGTAATATTACGGTACCGGATGGATACTTTTGATCATATCTCATCCCTCCATTCAGAGGTTCAAACTTTGCATTTCTTAAAACTTCTTCTGCTTGTTCGTAGGGCATTCCAACGACGCTATTAACCTTCACCTCAGGTTCACCAACGTACCAGGGCATGAGTAATTTGTCAAACAAAACAGCAAGAATAACTAGAACAACAATCGTGATTAGTAACTTTTTAATATTTCCCTCTGAAATAATTGAAATTCGATTCAAATATAAAGAACGGAAAAGAAATTAAAAAGGAAATCAATTGTTTTGCTTGTCATAAAGATTCCATCCCGACTGGTCGGGATGGAATTTTTTAAATCAATATTAGAGGTATTAATCTAAAACGAGCAGCAGCTTTAGAATTTTTTCAACCTTATTCATTACTTCAGGGCTTGTCGTACCGAGAAAATCAGCTAATCTTTCTTTGGAAACAGAGCGAATATCTTCACATTTAATGTAGCTCGTAATATTCAGCCCCCCATCTGGAGGGATCACTTCAACGTGCAGTGGAATGTTTTTTTTCTTCGAGGTGATTGGCAGAACAACTACAAGTTCAGCGGCACTTTTGTTAAAACCATCTGCCGAAATTATTAATGCCGGTCGTTTACCAGTTTGCTCACGTCCCTTTGCTGGATTCAAATCAATCAGCCAAATGTCGCCTCTAAATGGATTACGCACAAGTTACTCCTTTTCCAATCCATCTGAGATAGTACTATCCCACAGCCGCCGTTCATCCAATTCCTCATTCCAATTGGCTGAATCTCTTAGGTTCTTATAAGCATCACTAACCTCATTCCAAAACTGTTTTTCTTTGTAATTGTCCAAAGACATTTCAATGATTGTTTGGAAGGAATCTCCAGTTCTTTTTTTTATGTCTTGAAGAAGGCGATAAGCTCTGCCAGTTATTCGGACGGTTGTCGATGACATATTCGTTCTCCAATAATTACAGTTTAATATACAGAATTGTAGTAGAATTCGTCAACAAATATGTTATAATAGAGTATAAAAACTAGATAAAACTGTAAAAATCGAATTAAATCGAGACTTCAACTAAAACCAAAGATTCCATCCCGACTGGTCGGGATGGAATTTTTAAGTCGCAACGAAAATTATTTTGATTGCTATCTGATTCTGATTAAATTTGAAAAATTTTTTTATGATGTATAGTCTTTCAGAGTTACAGAAAATTGCGAACGAGTTAAGAATTGATATTATCAAAGCTCTTCATGCGGCTAAGTCGGGTCATCCCGGTGGCTCGTTGAGTGCAATTGATATATTAACCTATCTTTTTTTCAACGAAATAAAACGAACAAAAGAAAATGCCTTCGATCCAGATCGAGATCGATTTGTCTTATCAAAAGGGCATGGTGTACCTGCACTTTACGCTCTCTTCGCCCGTCTTGGCTTAATTACTCGAGATGAACTAATGAATCTGCGCCTTCTTGGTTCGCGAATTCAAGGTCATCCAAGTTTTCTTGACCTGCCTTACGTTGAAGCTTCAACCGGTTCACTCGGGCAGGGATTATCTATCGCGGTCGGGATGGCAATGGCTGGTAAACTCGATAGAAAAAAATATCGAGTCTATTGCATGATCGGAGACGGAGAAACTCAAGAAGGGCAGATCTGGGAAGCATTCCTTTCGGCTCCAAAATTCAAACTCGATAACTTATGCGTTATTCTTGATTATAATAAAAGCCAAATTGATGGGTATACTAGTGATGTATTAAATATCGAGCCGTATGTTGATAAATTAAAAGCCTTTAACTGGCATACATTAGAAATCAATGGACATAATTTTGAAGAAATAAAAAGTGCATTTGGCAGTGCAAAAAAATTAAAGGGCAAACCGACAATCATCGTTGCTCATACTGTTAAAGGTAAATCAGTTTCATTTATGGAAGATAAAATCGAGTGGCACGGTAAATCCCCCAATGATGAAGAAACAAAATTAGCATTAAAAGAACTGGAAGAATTAATAAAATAGCATGTCGAAATCTACAAGACTCGCTTTTGGCGAAGAAATTGCTGAATTAGGTGAAACACATCAAGAGATTGTCGTATTAGACGCTGATCTATCCAAATCAACTATGTCACAAATTTTTGCTGCAAAATTTCCACAAAGATTTTTTGAGATGGGAATTGAAGAGGCACACATGCTCGGAGCATCTGCCGGTTTATCACTTTCCGGAAAGATTCCCTTCTGCTGCAGTTTCGCATGTTTCATTACTGGAAGATACGACACAATCCGGATTTCAATCGCCTACACAAATGCGAATGTCAGATTAATTGGTACTCACGCCGGAATTGGAATTGGTGAAGATGGCACGAGTCAAATGGGCTTGGAAGACGTAACTCTGATGAGAGCTTTACCGAATTTTACTGTTTGTCAGCCCTGTGATGAGATTGAAACAAAAGCTCTAATTCGTTATAGTGTTGAACATAAAGGCCCAATGTATATCAGGCTGACTAGACAGAATCTCGATGATGTTAATCCTAAAGATTATAAATTCACAATAGGTAAAGGAGTTCAATTAACTAAGGGAAACGATGCAGTGATCTTTTCGACCGGCGCACTTGTGTCTGAGTCTCTTAAAGCGAGTAAAAATCTGAAAGAGCATGGGATCAGCCTCAGAGTTGTTAATATTCACACAATCAAACCAATCGACCAGGATTTGATAGTTCAATGCGCCCAAGAGTGTTCTCATGTTTTTACAGCTGAGGATCATACTATTATTGGTGGACTTGGTTCAGCAGTTTGTGAAGTTTTGTGTGAAAAGTATCCAAAGATTGTTCATAGAATTGGTTTGAATGACGTTTTCGGTGAATCGGGTTCACCTTCAGACCTTTATAAAAAATATGGATTTGATGCTGAGGGAATTACTAAAACTATTCTGTCTAAGGTTAAGTAATTCAAAGTATTAGACTGCCTCATTAATCGGTAATCAGCCTAAAATATTTCAATCTAATCTTCATCTGTCGGGCTCGGTAAAAATGACTTTCCACTTGCACCTATATTAAACCCATTACCATCTGAAGTGACTGGGAAGTTGTGAGTATTAGAATATTTTATATATGAGACGAATCTAAAAAGGTCATTTTTAAATTTTTCGGCTTCGATTTCAGAATTAAAATCAAACATTTTTTCTTTGTTTATACCTTTTTAGAGTAGTCTCATATATTAAAACGAATGACTTTTTACAATTGTTTTGGGTGTCCCGTCATTTTCTTTTTCTCTCGTTTGAGCTTGTATAATTTTACCTGCACGATACTCACTTCTTCAGAGTTTGGGTTGCTATCAAACTCAATCAAATATACTCTGTTGGCTCCGGCAGGTTTGGCAGCAATAGGTCGACACTTGAGCTTCGGAAAATTCTGTCGTGCGAACTTGACCATATTAGAAACTTGAATCCAACCTAACTTATCTCGGTCATCTGGACTCTTTGCTTCAAGTGGAAGAATGTATTCAGTTCCATCGGTGTCGATACCAACATAAAGGTCATCAACTTCGATTTGCCCCTCGCCCTCGATAGTTGTTCTAATGTGGGATTGGAGATGAAAGCAAGTAATTCCTGTGAAAATGTCAACGAGACGATTATATCGAATAGATGATAACAGAGCTTGCTCATCCTCAGACGCGTATTTTTCAACTATTTCGGGAAGTGCGTTAGAAATTTCGATTGCCAATAATCCTTCTTGAACATCTACGAATGGTTTTCGGTTTGATTTGAAGAAAGAGAAACGACCCTTTCCTTTGGGTTTGATTATCCAATTACCTTTTACAAGAATTGAATGGGGTAGGTTAGCCCGAGAGCGATAGGTGTAGACAACGTCTGGAGGATTGCGCAAAGTAATCTTGAGTTTTTTTGCTATTGCAACTAGTTCGTCTTTCGTAAAGTTAAGCTCAGAAGAGCTTTCTTTGAATTTTGAGAAGAACAATGTTGTTATGATTCGATCATAGTCTTTCTCAGGTGATTTGGATGGCATTGATGGGTTTCCCTTCTCTTAGTTTCGGAGTATAAGAACATTTTCTTCGATTTGAATTTTAGTTGCGGTTGCAAGTCTGGTTCGCCATAGTTCGATTTCATCAACTTTGTAGCTCAATGATTCTGCTATCTCAGCGAGAATTTTTGCCGTTGGTATATGAGTGCGAAAGAAAGACATTTGGTCGCCCACTACGTAGGCAAGTCGAGCATCAGGAGCTAAAAGGGGTTTCATACTTTCTAAATGGCGATACATTCCGCCAAAGTAGTGCTTAACAATTTTATGGTAAAGTTTTTCAAAACCAGAGGTTTTCTTTAGATGGATACGCTTGTCTTCAATTTCTCTCGCTATCTTATTTATGGAATCAAAAGATTTAATATAATCTTGGTCGCTGTCAGTAACGAATATGTTACGAGAGTTGCTGCGGAGAAGTTGCTCCTTCAAAGTGCGCAAACCTTTTTTTCCTGAAACGAACCCAAGTATTACACTCTCAAGTCTAGTCGTCCGTGTATAATCTTTTTCATTCGGGTATGGTGGGGAAGTGACAATGAAATTCACATCACCAAGTTTCGTAGGAAAGAACTCCGAGACACGCCTCGCATCACCGTGAACAATATCAGTATATCCTGATGGTGAAGGTTGTGTGCCAAGATCGCAAATCATTCGATCTACAAGACGATAAAAGAAATCAAGGACTGAAACATCCTCCTTAGGCTTGGTTGTGTAGACTTCTGGACCGAAAGCAACATTGCCAGCATGATTCACGACTAGATTTGCCAATGCAAGCAAAAACAATTCCCGAACCGGCTCACTTTCCACTCTGTCAATGCAGTCTTTTAGAATCAGAACTCGCCGTAATGGGGTTGGGCTTATGAAATCCTTTGGTAAAACCAAGCGTTGGTCATCAGATAGCTTTGACTCAATTTGTAGAGCTTTACCTTTTTGTGGCTGAACAAAAAGGGAAACATTTTCTGGGAGCCCAAACTTCTCAAGGGAAGCAGAAGAAGAACTAATTACCTCTTGAAACGATTGCCGAATATCAAAAACGGGTACTTGCCAATTAGTTTTAACACGTGATGCGAAAAAAGCAACGGGATTTGCCTCAAGCCCCAAAGAATCAATGTTTTTCTTTTTGCATTCAACATTTGTAGTTCCTGTTCCGCAAAATGGGTCGAGGACGAGATGTTCGGGTTGGATACCAAACTTGAAAATATAGTAGCGCACAAGATGTGGAGGATACCCAAGTACGAACTGATACCACGAATTGAAGGATTTGTCGCCTGCCTGTGTCTGATTACGAACTGAGTTTTCTATTTCGAGGATATTCTGCATAACAGCCAGAACATACAAAATCTATTTCTGAATCCAAAGTGTTCATTGGAATCACTTCTGGCTAAATTAATTATAGGTATCTCACCTATAACTCACTTACTTTCACAAATGCACTGCGAACGGGTGCAGGCATTTCTGAATCAACACCCCTAATTGCTTTCCAAATAATTTCATTGAATTCGATATCCGGGATAGCATCTTCTCTAGTGAGGTTCATTTCTTCTGATCGTTTTGAACCATATGCATCTGCCTGATTAGTCTCATTCAGATCGATATTGGGCGCAATCACATCGTATACGGTAAAATCGGGTGTGTCAGAAAACGGATGAATAATTGGGTTTGCAGAAAGATCGAATTGCGTCATCGGTTGCAACCCAAGAATGAGTTCGATTGTTTTAAGCACACTCGATGTTGAGTACATCGTATGATCAACGAAATTTCTCTTGACGTATGGACTAATTACCAGTAAAATTGATCTGTGTGCATCAACATGGTCAGAGCCATTTTGAGCATCATCTTCCAAAACAAATATTACGCTCTCTTTCCAGATTTTTGATTTAGAAATTTTATCCACCATCAATCCAAGCGCGTAATCATTTTGTGCAACGTAGGCTGTAGGTGTAAGACTACCCGCTCTAGTACCTGCAGTGTGATCATTTGGAAGTCGTATTATACTTAAACTTGCCATTGAATCTTTTTCCAGCAGCAAGTCAAAATCTTCACTCCATTTTTCAAATCGATAGATATCGCTGATAGAAAGATCATAACCCGGGAATTCTTCACAAGTATATGGTTGTAAGTATTCATCACGTGCTCTATAGCGATCCGGATTATCCGGATATCTTTCAACATACTCACCATAATTTCTATAAGAGAGAGCGTTATTAATTACATTATCCCAAATGTAACCAGACGAAGGTGCAGCAATTGGTACACCACCTTCGAAATCGTATGTGCCTCCACGTTTACCGTAAAGCGTGGGCCAATTTTTTTCTACATAATCTGTAGCGTAAGCGGCTGTTGACCAATTGTGACCGTCAGCACTTACTTCTGCATCGACATAAAAATTATCGAATAAGACAAACTCCTCTGCCAAAGAATGATGATTTGGTGTTACTCTGCGCGGAAATATACAAATGGAAGTATCCCCATTCCCCTGAGGTAAATCTCCGAAGATTTGATCATAGGTGCGATTCTCTTTAATGATGTAAAAAACATATTTTATCTTATCACTGCGGACTGAATTATGTTCACTCGATATTACAGCTTGATTAGAAATGGTTGTGTTCTGTTTGCTGATGTATGGAGTATTTTGATATACAAGGTAACTCAACTCATGCAGCTCTTCGTCTGATGGAAGTGAAAATTTTGTGAGAGTTCCTTTAAAAAGTGTACCAATGTATTGGTCGGTGATATATCTATTTTTATCGGTTGGTACTGGCCCTTCAGGATTAGCTTGAGAACTTAATCCCTTTGCATTGGCAACCACTAATTCATCAGAATTTGTGAGATATTTAACTGAAGTCGGATACCAACCTGTTGGGATAAATCCTTCGATTTTCGAATTGTGTGTTTCCGTGATGTCGAAAACAGCTAAGTAATTATTATCAGCGTTAGCAACAAAAAGTAATGATTCATCTTTGTTAAAAGTGATTGCGTTTGGTGTGCTTCCGAACGGTGCGTCGTATGTTAAAGATGAAATCAGTCTCTCAGTTTCCTTGTGCTGAATCAAATCGACAACTGAGACAGAATTATTGTTCGCATTTGTAACAAAAAGTTTTTTGCTGTTTTTCGAAAGTAATAACTCACATGGATGATCTCCAACTTTTATTTTTTCTTTAACGCTGAAATCGTTTAAATCAATAACTGCGATTGAGGCACCACCCCACATCGATATGTATGCAAACTCTTCTTTTTCATCAACGACTATATCGAAACATTTTTCACTGAGATTCAATTGCTGAATTATCTTTTTCGAATTTAGATCAATTACATATAAAGAATTATTTTCTTTTGTGACAGCGAGTAGAATATTTCGCTTGTCTAACAAGTCAATACCAGTAACAGAAATATTTTCCTTCGGATAAGGTGCACCAAGGCTTAAAGAATCGATAAGTGAAAGATTTCCATCATCAAAGCGAATAATATAAATAAGATTATTGTTCCCACCGGATGCGTAAAGAATTGATTCGTCGGAATTAAATGCCAATCCGCGCCAGGTTTTATCCAGAACGACTCTTTGGATTTCTTCATTAGTCCCAAGGTTTATCAGTGATAAGAAATGCTCTGCAGTTCCACTATTCGAGGTGATGGCGAATCTCTCATCCTTAGTAATGATCATGTTTAAGGGGAACTCGCCAATCGCTATACTTTCACCAATTGGAGTAAGACGCCATCCATTCGGTAAAAGAGTATAATTCTGATATTGCCCGGGAAGAATTATATCCCTTTCTTTTGAAAACTTTGTTGTCGAGCAGCCAACGAGAATTATGATGAAAAAACTAATTAACCAAACGAAGCTTCTCAAAAAAACTTTGCAGTAAATATTTGCTTTCATCTTCAAGAAGTCCTCCAAAAGTTTTTACACGATGATTAAGATTGTTGCTTTGTGTGATATTAAATAATGTTCCGCAGGCACCAGCCTTCGGATCAAACGCACCAAAATATAGATTTTTTATTTTTGCATTAACAATAGCCCCTGCACACATTGCACACGGTTCGAGAGTCACGTAAATACTGCACTCTTTTAGTCGCGAATCATTTAAATAATTCGCCGCAGATGTGATTGCTATCATTTCAGCATGAGCGGTCGGATCATTTAGCTTTAGTGTTTGATTATGTCCCCTGCCAATAATCTTGTTCTCAAAAACGATCACGGCACCGACGGGTACTTCATTATTTTCAAATGCCTTTTGGGATTCATGAATTGCTTGTTTCATGAAAGCGATATCTTTTTTGGAAAACAATTCTATCTTTCTAAGGAGTTGTCCACAAATTCCGATGAGATCCAGAGTGGCCGTTTGAATTGGAAATCTTCATGATCGTAAATCAGAACAGCGATAAAAGTTGGGATTCGTCGTAATCTTGAATAATCGATTTGAGGATTCATCGGCTGTGATTTTATACTTTCTAATTCTGTTACCCTAATATCCGTCAACCCAACAAATTTCCCAAATACACTGATCTTACTTCCCCGCGAAATAAACTTAAATGGTCGAGGCATATCGAATTGTTTCGGTAGTGGATTATCAAATTTGATTCTATAAAATCCATATTCATTATCTTCAAACGGATCGGTGAAAAGAATAAACTCATTTTTAAATTCGTCAAGGATCGTTCCGAAGACTCTGATATTTTCATTTTTGAATGACTTAGGTTCGGTTTTGAGAAGTGAGTAATCTATGCTGAACAATGAGCCAGCTTTAAAATTCGCGATGGCTTGCGTTAGCTTTTCTTCCTCATCCGGCGGAGGTGTCTCAAGTAAATAATCAAGCACACTGCAGGAGGAAATAAGAAGAGAAAAAAACAGTAACGATATTAAGAATTTTATATTCATTTAAAGATTACAAAAGATATCGTAAAGTGCAGAGATTAGAATGTAAAAATTAAATCGAGAATCTTTCATTTTCCCCCGATCCGATATGTAGTAGCTTAGCAGTCGGGTCATTCATTTTACATCCGACAGCTGACGGACATTTTACATTAATTTAGTACGCCCGGAGGGAGTCTCCCAAAGGGATTCCTTCGGAAGAACCCCCAACCTTGACGATTACAATTATTTTTTTGCACGCCCGGAGGGAGTCGAACCCCCAACCCTTGGTTCCGAAGACCAATGCTCTATCCATTGAGCTACGGGCGCAAAGTATTGCAAAATGTAAATTGAAAAATGCAAAATTGAACTAATAACTTTGCATTTTTCATTAAGATTGTACACCCGTAGGGATTCTCCCGAAGGGATGCCTACGGCAGAAACCCAAAACCTTCTGATCTCCCGACTGCGTCGGGATCAGATGCTCTCCACCAAAGGCGGATAAATATCCAACCTATCCATTATAGATGACTGAAGCTACAGGCGCACATTATTTCAAACTGAAAATTGAAAATGCAAAATTGAATTAACAATTTTACATTCTACATTTTGAATTTTACACTAAGTTAGTACACCCGTAGGGATTCGAACCCAAAACCTTCTGATCCGTAGTCAGATGCTCTATCCAATTGAGCTACGGGTGCTTATTATTAAAAAACTTTCAAACCTTCTAATCTCTCGACTCTGTCGGGATCAGATGCTCACCACCAAAGGCAGATGATTATCCAACTTGTCCGCCGCAGGCGGGTTGAGCTACGGGTGCGAAATAATGTA
>JAHJVF010000421.1 GCA_018828505.1 Bacteroidota bacterium
CACCTGTGGCAGTAGCGCCTTTAAGTGGCATGCCACTTTGTGGGATGATTCATCGGTTAGCTATTAATTCTTTGAAATGTTGTGAAAAAGCTTCCGAATCGTTAAATAGTATTCAGTATCAAATGATTTATAACCCCAGCTTTCAAGCTGGGGTTCAAAAACAAATAACAACAAACCGGGCTTTAGCCCAAAAAAGAAATATGTCATACGTAAAAATTTGGGTTCACACTGTGTGGGGGACAAAATATAATCAACCAATTCTTACAAAAGAAGTCCGAACAACTCTCTATGATCACATTCTTGAAAATGCAAAGGATAAAAAAATATACATAGATAAAATTAACGGTTACTTGGACCATGTACATTGTTTATTAGCACTCAATGCTGAAATGAGTATATCTAAAACTATTCAATTAATTAAGGGAGAAGCTTCGTTTTGGGCAAATAATGTTAAACTTGTTAAACCACAATTAGAATGGGCAGACGAATATTTTGCTGTTTCCGTAAGTGAGTCAATGTTGGAGAAAGTTCGTAATTATATAATGAACCAGGAAAAGCATCATAAAAGAGTTTCATTTACAGAGGAGTATAATCAATTCATAAGTAAATACAAATTTCATGGCTAAAGCCGTGAGTGTTCTTGTATTATTAATCCCCAGCCTAAAGGCTGGGGTTAGATTAAATGATTAATCGATTAGGTTACTAATTTTGTTAGATGTTGTGGAATCCCGACAAGTCGGGATCAGAATATTTAACTAGTGCCATTTCAAATAATTAGTATTTCGCTTTTCATTTTCTTATTTCTATTGTCCGTAAACTGACGGAATAAATCTTTGTAGAGCTTTGCACATTATAAAAATGATAGGTTATTTTTTTGAAACGGTACTAGCTTCGTTGTTAGCTTCGGTCATTCCGATTCTGGGATATCTTTTTATAATTTGGTGGTTAGATAGGAATGAAAGAGAACCGCTGAAATTAGTTTTTATTCATTTCATTTGGGGTGCAGTAGGCGCAGTAATTCTTGGGATTATATGGAGTATGAGTCTCCATGGAATCTTGAAATTCTACATTTCGAATGAAGCAATTAACGAATTAACCGGTACAATAATTATTGCCCCCGTGGTCGAGGAGATAACAAAGGGAATGTTTCTCTTGATCATGCTCTCCTACAGAAGCTATGATAATATAACAGACGGCTTTGTTTACGGAGGTGCGATAGGTTTAGGATTCGGAATGTCCGAGAATTTTCTTTATTTCATCACTGCTCAAGGCGATTATGTTTCGTGGCTGTATATTGTATTCGTGCGGACTTTTTTAACTGCGTTGCTGCATTGTTCAAGCACAGCTTTTTTAGGCGTATCGCTCGGATATGCCAAATTTAAACCTGGACTCCAAAAATATTTTATTGGTTTCATGGGACTAATTGGAGCGATCGTCTTACACAGTCTCTGGAATGCATCGGTAAGTTTTTCAGATACTTTTATATTAGGAATTGGCTATGGTGTGTCAGTTATCGTATTAATGATCATATTATTTATTACATCAATTTATTTTGAAAGCAGAATCATTCGAAGAGAACTCAGTGAAGAGTCGCAGAATAATTTTTTCAACTCAAAATTTTTATCAATTATACCCTATTACTCTGAACGAAGGAAAAAGGGCTGGATTGACGAAAGTTTCAGAAAAGAATATATTAGGGTCGCAACGCAACTCGCTTTCAGGAAAATGCAATGTGAACAGTTAAGACCAGGTTGGCGGAAAGAAGTGTATAAAAGCGAAATAGATTTTCTTCGTGATAGAATAAATAAAATGGATGAAGCATTGGCTAAAAGTGTATGATGAAACCTGTTATTATACTCTTTTCAAAATGGGATATCTTCTCTGATGCAAATCCACATTATTCAATTGACGGTAGAACCAAAAATTCTCCCGCAGATTTCGCAGATGAACGCAGAAAAAAATCAGTCCCGACAAAGTCGGGATTATCGGCGGGAGAAATGAGAAAACAAAATCATACCTAACGGACAATTTGACTTGTTTTCACACAATTAACGGTAGAACCATTTGTTATGACCTGAATGATGTTAAAGCAATCTACAATAAATATAAGCTCAATCAATTGAAGTATCACAGCAATTGCATCCATCTTTTCATGAACCATTTAACCGATAATTATAGAAACATTCTTCAATCTTGAAACGCATTGGAATATTAGGAGGTTCATTCAATCCTGTCCATTTTGGGCACCTGATCTTAGCAAATACTGTTTTAGAGAAGTTAAATTTAGATAGGATTCTCTTCATCCCCTGCTATTTGCCGGCACTCAAATCTTCAAAAAATTTCGCGTCTCCCCCAGCAAGGATCAAGATGTTGAAATTAGCAATTAAGTATAATCCTAAATTTTCTTTTTCCGATATTGAAATTAAACGACAGGGCAAGTCTTTCACTATCGATACTTTACGTGAACTTAAACAGGATGATTCCAAATTATTCTTCATAATCGGTGCGGACAACATAAAAGAATTTATTTTGTGGAAAGAACCAAAAGAGATATTGAAACTGGCAGACCTTATCGTAACGAACCGTGGTGGTTTAATGGTCAGAGTGCCAAAAAATATTCTTGGAAGAAAAATCATCGAATGTGTGATCCCAAACATTGAAATCTCCAGTTCTGAAATCCGTGACCGCATTGCTTCTAAAAGGTCGATAAATTATCTTGTTCCAAGGGAAGTTGAAAATTTTATAATAGAAAGTAAATTGTATCATAAAAGGAGCAAAAGTTGAAAATTTTAGTTACTGGCGGAGCCGGTTTTATCGGCTCTAATGTTGCAGATGCATTAATTGAACAAGGACATGATATCGTAATTTTAGATAATCTTTCAACGGGAAACATTTCAAATGTGAATTCGAATGCAAAGTTTATTCAAAAAAGCATAACAGATGATTTGATCGATCTGTTTGATAAAGAAAAATTTGATATTGTAAATCACCATGCCGCACAGATTGACGTGCGTAAATCTGTTTCAGACCCTATCTTCGATGCAAATATTAATATTCTTGGAAGTTTGAATTTATTGCAGTGCTGTGTAAAATTTGGGGTAAAAAAATTTATGTTCGCCTCTACTGGCGGAGCATTATATGGTGAACAAAATTACTTTCCTGCTGATGAACTTCATAACGCCCAGCCCTGCTCTCCTTACGGCATTTCTAAACTTGCAGTTGAAAAATATTTATTCTTTTATAATCAAGTTCATGGATTGAATTACACTATACTTAGATATGCAAATATTTATGGCCCGCGTCAAAATCCTCTCGGTGAAGCAGGAGTTGTCTCAATCTTTCTTGATAAAATATTGGCTGACCAACAGCCAATGATAAATGGTTCGGGTGAGCAAACACGGGATTACGTTTTCGTGCAAGATGTCGTGAAAGCAAATCTTATTACGTTGAACGATTCAAACTCGGATATCTTTAATGTCGGGACGGCAATTGAGACAAATGTTAATGAGCTTTTCGCTTTGATAAATAATAATTTTAATAATAAAATTAAAGAAGTTCATGCTGAGGCTAAGACTGGTGAACAGCTCCGCAGTGTGATCACATCGGACAAGATGTTTAATAAATTTAATTGGAAACCTTCAACTTCCATTGATTATGGAATAAGAGTAACCATCGATTATTTTAAGAATGTTCTCACTAATGCAGTTTAACGGTTTACTTGAAAAAATATTGAATGGAGATAGAAGAGCTATTTCTCGTGCTCTTTCTGAAGTTGAAAACTCGACTTCTACTGGCGAAGGAATTTTAGAGGGTATTTCGAATCTCATCGGACACTCCTATCGGATTGGAGTTACAGGCCCACCTGGCTCGGGAAAAAGTACTCTTACCAATCAACTCACTAAGCTTTTAGTCGAGAAAGGATTTAGGGTTGCAATCGTAGCTGTTGACCCAACTTCACCATTTACAGGCGGTGCACTTCTTGGCGACAGGGTCCGAATGAGCGAAGTTGGTACAAATCAAAAAGTTTTTATACGCAGTATGGCATCGCGTGGGAGTCTTGGCGGATTAAGTCAAAAAGCTTCCGATGCAGGCGATGTTTTCGATGCAGCTCAGTTTGATTACACGATTTTTGAAACTGTCGGAGTTGGTCAATCTGAACTAGATGTTGCAAAAGCTGTGGATACTACTATCGTTGTGCTGGTTCCTGAATCAGGCGATTCAATTCAAGCAATGAAGGCCGGCTTAATGGAGATCGGAGATATTTTTGTTGTAAATAAATCCGATCGAGTTGGTGCAGATCAAGCAGTTACCGCTCTCCAGGTAATTTTATCGATGCGTGATCATGACGAAACTACCTGGCTCCCACCAATCGTAAAAACAATTGCCTCAGAAAATAAAGGTATTGACCTCCTCTTCGACCAAATTAGTAACCATAAAAGTTTTCTGAACGAAAAAAAATTATTTGAAGTCAGAAGGCTCGATAGATTAAAAAATAAAATTAAAGACCTCGTTGTAAGTAATCTAAGAAAAGAATTCTGGAACGCTGAGCGAAAATTGATCTTAGAATCAAAAATTCAAAATGTATTAGAGGGGAAAGTTTCTCCGGCAAAAGTCGTGCAGGAATTAATTGACGACTTTAAATCATCTGTAATTTATTAGAGGATTATCATGTTTGAATTCACTTTGAGTGATCAGCAGTTACTAATTCAGCAAACTATTCGAGACTTTGCTGAAAATGAGATTCGTCCCGTCGTAATGAAATACGACGAGTCGCAAGAATTTCCGATGGAGATTTTCAAAAAATTGGGTGAGATGGGATTTATGGGGATTTTAGTCCCTGAAGAATATGGTGGAAGCGGTTTGGGATATATTGAGTATGCTTTGATCGTAGAAGAATTGTCCAAAGTCGATCCCTCAGTTTCTCTCTCGCTTGCTGCGCATAATGGTCTTTGTACGAATCATATCCTATTATTTGGTAATGAATCTCAAAAGAAAAAATATTTACCCGATTTAGCTGCAGGCAAAAAAATCGGGACCTGGTGTTTGACTGAAGCAGTTTCCGGCAGTGATGCAGGAAGCTTATTAACCACTGCCGAGAAAAAAGGGGGTAAATATTATATAAACGGAAGTAAGACTTTTGTAACACATGGGACAGTTGGAGAGATTTCCGTTATTATGGCAAAAACAGATAAAGAGAAAACGAAAAAGAATATATCCGCATTCATTGCCGAAAAAAATTATCCGGGATATATAATTGGTAAAAAGGAAAACAAACTCGGCTGCCGTGCGAGTGATACTGCGCAGCTTTCATTTGAAGATTTAGAAGTTCCAGCAGAAAATCTTTTAGGCGAAGAAGGCGAAGGATTTCATAACGCACTAACAATTCTTGAAGGGGGAAGAATATCAATTGGAGCAATGGCACTTGGTATTTCAGAAGGGGCTTATGAAGCTTCTGTGAAATATTCCAAAGAGAGAGTCCAATTCAAGAAAACATTGTCTGAATTTCAAGCGACACAATTTAAATTAGCCGATATGAAGACAGCAATTGAGGCATCCAGATTATTAGTTTTTCGATCTGCCTGGCTCAAAGATCAGGGACAATCAATTAATTTAGCTGCATCTCAAGCGAAACTATTTGCAAGCGAGGCGGCAGTCAAAATTACCGAGCAGGCGATACAGATTCACGGCGGCTACGGATTTATAAAAGAATTCCCGGTTGAAAAATTTTACCGCGACGTTAAACTTACGACAATCGGCGAAGGGACATCTGAAATTCAACGAATGGTTATTTCCAGAAGCATCCTGGAATCTTTATGAAGAAATTGACAAAGAAAATCAACAAAGATGATGCTTTTTTTCAGCGTGAAGATCATCATAAAAATCTTCTACGGATTATAAAATCAAAGGAAGAGAAGATCAAGCTTGGCGGCGGAAAGTCAGCACTCGAATCTCACCTAAAAAAAGGAAAGCTATTTGTTAGAGACCGTATTAAAAAGTTAATCGATCCTGATTCAAAATTCTTCGAGCTTGGGATTTTCACTGGACAAGAAATGTATGACGAATATATTCCGGCAGCAGGTACGGTTATTGGGATAGGTCGTGTTTCCGGAAAACTCTGTGTTATTGTTGCAAACGACGCAACTGTGAAAGCGGGTGCCTGGTTTCCAATCACATGTAAAAAAAATCTTCGTGCTCAAGAGATATCAATCGAAAACCGGCTGCCGATCATTTACCTTGTTGATAGTGCAGGAGTTTTTCTGCCGATGCAGGAAGAAATATTTCCCGACAAGGAACACTTCGGAAGAATTTTCAGAAACAATGCTGTTATGTCTGCAATGGGAATTCCGCAAATCTCAGCTATCATGGGTCCTTGCGTTGCTGGTGGTGCTTATCTTCCAATCATGAGCGATGAAGCTTTGATAGTTGAAGGAACAGGAAGTGTATTTCTCGCAGGAAGTCATTTAGTAAAAGCAGCAATCGGTGAAGAGATTGATAACGAACAACTCGGCGGTGCCGATGTTCAGTGCAGCATTAGTGGTGTAACCGATTACAAAGTAAAAAACGATGATGAATGCATTCAACAAATTCGCAGTCTTGTGGACAAAATTTCCGGATTGCATTTAGAAGGATTCAACCGGATTGAGCCGCGTCTGCCGATTAATAAACCTTCGGATATTTTAGGAATTCTTCCAACAGATACGATAAGTCCATACGATATGTACGATGTTTTGAGTTGTATCGTGGATGATGGTGATATTGATGAATACAAAGAAAATTTCGGGAAGACCGTCATCACATGTTACGCTCGAATTGATGGATGGGCTGTAGGAATTGTCGTAAATCAGCGGCTTCCTGTGAAATCAAAGTCGGGTGAAATTCAGATCGGTGGAGTTATTTATTCAGATAGCGCCGATAAAGCGACACGATTTATCATGAACTGTAACCAGAAAAAGGTACCATTGATCTTTTTACAGGATGTTACGGGATTTATGGTCGGCTCACGTGCAGAGCATGGCGGAATAATCAAAGATGGCGCCAAGATGGTTAATGCAGTTGCCAATTCAGTTGTACCAAAATTTACTTTCATCGTGGGAAATAGTTACGGTGCAGGAAATTATGCGATGTGCGGTAAAGCGTACGATCCCCGCTTGATCTTCTCGTTCCCGAACTCACGAATTGCTGTAATGGGTGGTTCACAGGCAAGTAATACACTGCTAAACATCAGAGTTAATCAGCTTGCGAAGGAAGGCAAGATTATTTCTGAACACGAAAAACAAAATTTGTTGAGCGAAATACAATCTCAATACGATGAACATAGTCAACCAACTTACGCTGCATCCCGATTATGGGTTGACGGAATTGTAAACCCGGTTGAAATCCGTGAGATCATTTCACTTGGAATTGAAATGGCAAATCACAATCCAATCACAAGACCATTTATAACCGGTGTGATACAAACTTGAAAAAAATAATCTTAATATTTTGGATGATAAATTTTTCCGTTTCAGTAAGCCAGAATAAAAATATGTTTCACTACGGTGGCAAAATAATAGAGTATACAGCAAACTTCGAGAGTGATCTTAGCCAAAACCATCCGACACAATTTTTAGATTCTGTTTTTGTGTATGCTCTCAAATTATCCGAAGGTGACGTTGCAGATGCTTTGCTCTTTTGCAGCGTCGGGACTGTTCCCTATTCCGAATTTGAGATGACAATCCCATTAATAAATATTCCGATTAAAGTATTTATTTTTAATATTGTGAACGAAGACATTTTCAATCGAATGATAAGAAATTTACCTACAAAGATATTCGCCGATTCTCCTGAAGGGACTTTTGGCGATAAGGACAAGGTAACTCATTTTTTCTCCTCTGCTTATTGGTCTTATTCAATAAATGAAAATTTTGCAAATGCGATAGGCCACTTAGTTGAACATTTTGAAGAAGGATTCAAAGTTCAATCTGTTGTCGACGAGAGAGACTTAACAGTAAATCAGCTCGGAATTAAATTTGGTTCATTGCTAAAGGATAGATTACACTTTCCAAGCGAAATTATTTCAAATAATAAAAGTTTAACCTATGGAAAAAATTCTAATAATTGACGACGATAAAAATATTTGCGAATCTGTAAAAATGATCCTCGAATACGAGAAGTATTCGGTTGATATTGCTTTTGATGCTTTTGAAGGAATGAAAAAAATTAGAACCGAAAATTACGGGGCAATATTTTTAGACATTAAAATGCCAGGCATGGACGGACTCGAAGCAATAACCAAGCTCCGTGAGATTAATGACACGACTCAAATTATAATGATCTCGGCACATGCAAGTCTTGGTAATGCAATTGAGGCTACAAAGAAAGGTGCATTTGATTTTATAGAAAAACCCATCGACCGTGAAAAACTCCTCATCACCGCACGAAACGCATTGAATCAAACCGAGCTTCTCTACAACAATAAAATCTTGAAGGAGAAAGTCGAGGGCAGAGTTGAGATAATCGGGAAGAGCAAAGCAATTACAGATATTTTAGAGATCATAAAGAAAGTTGCCCCGACAAATTCACGAATATTTATTACCGGTGAAAATGGAACCGGAAAGGAATTGGTTGCCAAGGCAATTCATCAGCATAGTTCAAGAAGCGACAAACAATTCGTTGAGGTTAATTGTGCAGCCATCCCGAATGAATTAATAGAATCCGAATTATTCGGGCATGAAAAAGGTTCATTCACTGGAGCTACTGCGCAGCGTATAGGCAAATTTGAACAGGCAACTAATGGAACGCTTTTCTTAGATGAGATCGGAGATATGTCGCTTAATGCACAAGCTAAGGTGCTAAGAAGTATTGAAGATGGTTCGATCGAACGTGTCGGCGGTAAAAATAAGATACCGGTCGACGTTCGAATTGTCTCCGCTACAAATAAAGACCTTCAGAAAGAAATTTCTGAGAATAAATTTCGTGAAGATCTTTACCATCGTCTGAACGTTATTCCAATTCACGTTCCTTCGCTCCGTGAAAGAAAAGATGACATTCCAATTCTGATCGAGCATTTCACAAAACTTATAAGTATCGAAAATAAATTTCCACAAAGAAAATTCTCGGAAGATGCGATTCAATTTCTCATCAATCAGGAATGGAAAGGTAACGTCCGTGAATTAAGAAATCTGATCGAAAGAATTCTAATAATGAATTCGAATCCGGTCTATAAAATAAATGATGTTAAGGCACAGATGATCATCTACTCAAAGGATTCTTCCGGGTTTGATTATTCAATGGATTCATTTCAGGATTTCAAAGATGCATCCGAGCGAATGTTCATTCTGAAAAAACTTAACGAGAACAATTGGAATATCAGCCGCACAGCGGAAATTCTCGGAATTCAACGAAGTCATCTTTATAACAAGATCAATAAATATGGAATTGAAAAGGAGGAAAAATGAAAGAGTGTATTTTCTGCAAGATCATTCAAAGAGAAATTCCATCCACTGTTGTTTTTGAAAACGATTCGATAGTCGGATTCAATGATATCAGTCCGGTCGCACCCCATCATGTTTTGTTCGTACCGAAGAATCACATTGAAAAAATTGACGATCTAACTCCGGATGATCACTCCACTATCGGTGAACTCGTTTTCCAGGCAAAAGAGCACGCAAAAAAACTCAATTTGGTTGAGAATGGTTACAGATTGGTTTTCAACAATGGAAAAGATGCCGGGCAGGCTGTGTTTCATATTCATTTGCATTTGCTTGGCGGAAGAGTGATGTCATGGCCTCCGGGTTGATATCTATTTTGAGAAAGATTCCATCCCGAGTTATCGGGATGGAATCTTTTTGTTGAAAGAAATGAAATAATATCGAATCTTGAAGAAAATGAAGTTAAATTATTTGCGACAAATGACAGATATAAAAAATAATCCGTTAGCTAACGGACAATCCCGTTTTTCAACGGGACAAGTTATTGCGTAATTACAAATGTTATGTGCCATAGCCGCAAATGAAATGAAGGAGTAATCAATGGGATCACTTTATCTGTCCAATCTACCTTACGACAAGCGTATAAAGCTTGAACAAGATTTGTGGAATACCCAACAGGGAGTTTGCTTCATCTGTGAGCGGGAAATTGACCTGAAGCTTCATAGAGATGCTATCGACATTGACCACGTGGAACCGATCAAGACTGGCGGCAAGGATGATCCGTCCAATTTTGCCCTAACTCATTCCAGTTGTAACCGCTCCAAGCAAGCATCCGACCTACGAGTTGCTCGAGTTCTTGCCCGCTTTAGCCGAATCAGAGAGGAGTGTTCTAATCAAAACCGAGGTCCTAATCTTGACGATATTTTTCAGCGGTACGACGGCGCCAAATATATGTTAAGTGTTCGTTCCGAAAACCAATCGGTCAAATATTCATTTCCTGATCTTGGCGATAACAATATCTACAGCTCACCCATCTATGTCGACCAGCTCAGCGGTTCGTCCTATTTCTTCGCTAAGCTGCCAATAGCATATCTCTTCCACGACGACCGTATCAATCCAAGAGCTATCGGCTCAAACATTTCACGGCTTGTGGAAGAGTTCTTCAAAAAGCGCCCACAGTTGCACGTCTCACTTGCTTGGATTGAACTCGATGGCTCAAACAATCGAGGACGTGTTAAGGTGTTCGACGGGCAACACAAAGCAGCCGCACAGGTCTTGCTTGGCATTAAAGAATTACCTGTCCGAGTGTTTGTGAATCCCGACCTCGACCTGTTGCTAACAACCAACACCAATGCAGGCACAACGCTCAGACAGATCGCTTTTGACAAGTCTGTCCAACGGCATCTTGGAAGCGCACTCTACATTGACCGAGTTGAACGCTACCAGAAAGAACACAATCTCGGATCGGAGATCTTCACGTTTTCTGAGCGTGATCTCGTTAAGCACTTCAAGGGCGAGTCACGTGAGATGAAACGGTATATCCTTGACGCAGTTCGAGACAGCATTACCCACCACGCTGACAATCGCCTTAAGGATTACATAGACTTTGGTGGAAGAGGCAAAGAGAAGCCTCTCTCCTACAGCACGGTCGAAAAAACGTTTTACTCTTTCTTCATTTACCAAGAACTACTCGATACGCCTTTGGACTTTGGCATGGAAGAGGGTGACAATCCACGTGAATTGGAAAAGGAACAAATTCTCAACCTAACGAACATTATTGCAGACGAAATTTATGTCGGCAAGTTCGACCCCGATATCGGCACGTTCCGCATTGAAAACAGCATCCAGAAAGGCAAGAAAATTCCTGAAGATCATCTCATTGCTTTCAGGCTTAGTCGTGAGGAGATTATCTACAATTGGCTCAGATATATTCAGCAAATCATCAAGCAGCACTTCATCTTCTCTGGCAAGCCAATCAACGAGGACAAGCTGTTTCAGTATACGTTCCCTCTCCCACTTTGGGATCGGCTTAGGATTTTCATCCGTAACTTGAAGCAACTCCCTGTTTGGGTCAACAGAGAACTCTCTCTATCCGTTTTCGGTGGCAAGCAAAACTATGAGTATTGGCAGAAGATTTTCGAAACAGGAAAGTCTCCACAGAATCAGCAAGTCTTAGCAACACCGCTGAATCTAATGGAAATGATCAAGGAGTAACCTCGTGATGCGGCAACTGCACATAACAATTGTAAAAAAGTCATTCGCTTTATCATATGAGAAATAATTGTGCTCATTACATGCCGTTGCTTCACAGAGAATTTTTCTATAAGAGTTCGCAACGGCACGTCTTTTTTACAAAGCACGTTATATGACATTGCCCATTTAGGAGATGAAAGAAAATGAAACTGTTTACCATTGATAAAAACGGAAAATTTGTTCCGTATAAAGAACATAACTTCGAAAAAATCAAACACGAAGCAGATTTGGAAATTTTGCTTGAGAATAATCCTGAATATTTCTTTGAAGGAAGTAAAGTCCTCATAATTGGTCATCAAGTTACTACAAATCTAAACACTTTTATAGATCTATTGGGCATTGATAAATCTGGTAACACAGTGGTTATTGAACTAAAGAGAGGGAAGACACCCCGGGAAACAGTTGCTCAGCTATTAGAATATGCATCATTTGTTGAGAACTTAGACTATTCACAGTTAAATGAGATTTATCAAGACTATTCTGGTGAAGAAAGTAGCTTAGAAGATTACCAACAACAATATTTTGAAAACGATACAGACGAAAAGGTTTCATTTAATAAGTCAACAAGACTTATCATTGTGGCTCAAGAAGTTTCAAAAGAAATTCGACAAACAGCGCTATTTTTAAGGAAAAAGGGTATTGATGTTTATTGTATGGAGTTTAAGTATTTCGAAACCAAATCTGGAGAAAAGATAATCTCAAGTGATTTTGTTGTTGGAGAAGATGAATTTATACGCCAGAAGGTTCAATCCGCTTCACTTCCAAAGGTTGATGAGAAACAATTCTTAAGTTCATTGGATAAAAACGGATTGGAAGTTTTTCAGCAGATATTTGAATTTGCAAAACAAAATGGCTTAATGCTCAGGTGGGGGTCAAAAGGGTTTTCACTAAATGTTGAATTGGATACCGGTTTTGTTGGTCTATTTTTTGGATATCCTCCCAATTCTGTATTCAAACAGAGTGTTTATACTGGATTTGAAGAGATTACAAAAAAGGTTAACAATCCAGAGGATATTATTGAACTCTATAAAGAACACCTTGAAAATCTTGGTTACTTTATAAAAGCAAAATCAAATCTAAAATGGGTGATTGATAAGGCTTATTCAGAAAATAAAGTTAAACAGTTTCTTGGTATTATAGAGGAGGTAATTTCAAAGATAAAGGAAAGAGGTTTGAGATAAATGGGCAACGAACCTTCAAATGCTTCTCCTCTTTAACAGGGCCTCCACATTTATTGCTGCGAAACTGAAGGAGTTCCAAGAAAGCCGCATCGTGTTCCTTTACTTTCTCTTGGGCTTACTGTTTAGTCTTATCTTCACCGTCCTTGTTTTTGCTCTCGCAAACTTTGCCTTGGATAAGCTCGACCCGATTCACTTCTCAGACCACAGCCCGAGGGGATTCGTATTCTTCATCTACTACAGTTTCAACACTATTGTAACCAATGGAATTGCTGATTTCTATCCGGTCTCTGGAATTGCTCGCCTGTTGAATACTGCCGAAGTATTTTTTGGCATTCTGACCTTGGTGATTTTGGTAACAGTCTACACAAACGTAAAAAGTGAGCGAACACGATCCGAAGTCGATTCTATTATTTCAACACTCGATAAACAAGGTGACGAACTTGAGAAATTCATCAACCAAGAATTCTCAATGGACATTGACCAGGCGATTGCGGAAATCCAGAAGCTTCCAAGCAACTTTATCAAGATTATCTACTACTTTACTGTAAATAAAAACTAAATGGCAACACTGTTCCCGCAACACAACGAACGCATAACAAGCGTAAAAATGAATCAGATGCTTATCAATAATAAATCAACGGTTTGCTAATGTTACATTGCTACGCTTACAGAATATTTATCAATAAGAGTACGCTACCCAACGTCATGTTTACGCAGGACATCAGGCGCAATAACTTTGCACTTATTCTCTGCGAATTCAAATTAGATTCTGCACTTGCGATTCGTTATATTAAGCCGTAACAATTGAATTACTAGGGAACATGTATGCAAAAATTCGACCTTTGGAGCAACGAAACAGAAATTGAGTTTTTCAACGAAGCATTAGGACATTTTGCTTCACCTGAACAATTGTTTTACAAATGATCTAAAGGTTATTTCGCTTACATTCCGAAAGGCAGCGATGTAAATCAAACTCTTCAAAGTCG
>JAHJVF010000422.1 GCA_018828505.1 Bacteroidota bacterium
CCTATTTTTAACAGATGAGTGAAAATTGTATTATCATATTATGAGAAATTCACTCTGAACCTATCGAAGGGTGAATCCATTTAAAAAGTCATGTTTCATCATGGCAACCCGGTTAATAAGCTTACCGGTCATTCAATTTCGTTTTTCAGATGTTTCTATATTTATTTTTTTCCGCTTATGCCTGATTGGAATAATCGTCTAGCGGATAGAATTAAAATTTCAATTAATACGCCTAAAATAAAACCATCTAAAAATGAAAAAACAAAACCAAAAGCAGTAGTATCCAACTGAATTCTAATGATTTTAGCGACTCCGAAAATAAATTCGTGATTGAACATTTCGTTCATACTGTGCAGACGGGCGAATATTAAATAAATGATTCCCCACAATAATCCGAATACAAGAGGGACTAGAACAAATATTTTTTTATAGAAGGAATCACTTTGCATTTTCTAATAATAAAGAGAAATACTTAATGGCGATGTTGATGTTCAAAATTGTTTTTTTCTGTATTGTCTTTATCATTCTTGTGAGTATGCTTACTATGTGAATGACCACCGCAGCCGCCGCTCCCGTGGCCACGGTGCATAAAATACATAATAACTGCAAAGAGTATTATATAAATCAAGGTTTCATACATTTTCTGAACTCTCCATATCAAATTGTTTTTAATAATCTATTTAACTCAGCATGAGCATTTTTTCCATGTCTGCACCAAACACAATCGCAATGCTCATGCATACATTGCTTATCAATTAATCTTGTATGATACCATCTCCTTGCAAATTTATAGATTAATCTCTTTGATAAAGAAGAGTTAAAGTGTTTGCGAAGGAGAGGTATTACATCTTCCATTCCTTTCATTCTGTTTAGAATGAAAGAGTATCCGATATTATACAAATGTGCAAAGATCCATCTGTTAGAAAGAGAAGTTTGTAATTTTGGAAAAAGATTTTTCTTGCAAAGCTCATCATAGCCTTGGTTGTGAATTATACTTTGAGCTGCGTAATAACCGGAAAGCATAGCATACTTAATTCCAAATCCCCAAAGTGCATCTTGAAAACCAGCGTTTTCCCCGGTATATAATATTCTATGATTCTTAGAAATTATAGGTTCACTGAAAAAGTTTGCAAATCCACCGAATTCTATTTCTTCTCTAATATCAATATCAATAACAGATTTCATAGTATTTAGGGATCTATCAAAGTAAAGTTTTTCATTCTTAAAGTCTTCGAACATACAGGTGGCAAAAGTTGCCCGTCCGCTATTAACAAGAAGATAAGCATAAGCTTTAGGAGCTATCCGGTTATCTATAAAACCAAGAAATATATCTTTGATGGAAGTATTAAAGACAATACCTTTAGCTATTGCGTCTGCCGCTTTTGGACCCGTACCGACAATCACAAAATCATCTTTAACGGATTCAAGTTTTTCATTCCAAATAATCTTGACACCGGTATCAAGAGCTTGTTGTTTTAATCCCTGGTCTAAAGATTTTTCATCGGCACCTCTCTGAATAAGATAAAAAAGGGGGCGTGATGTTTTTACCTGTACTTTCTCCCCTTTCGGTCCAATAAACCAGCCGTCGTTACCGCTGTATGGATGACATAGAAAATTTATTTTAATACCAAGATGATCTAATATTTCTAAAGTATCTTCTTCGTCAGACCAATTCTCCAGCCCTTGAAAATCGCCGTTAAACCTTAAGCCGACATCATTGTTCTGTTCATATAAATTAACATAATAACCAGACTTAGCCAGAGAAATTGCTGCTGTTAAGCCACCCGGACCGGCACCAACTATTGTTATGGATTTATTCTTTAACATATTTCAGGAATCTTTTTATTAATGATGATGGTGATGATGCTCATTTCCATCATCTTTCTTGATATACTTTTCAGGTTCTTTTTCAAACTGAATTTTGCAAAGAGTAGAACAGAAGTAATAAGTTTTCCCTTTGTATTCCAATTTATCTGCTTTGAAAATTTCTTTTATTTCCATTCCGCATACTGGGTCGTTTATCCCCGCAGAGCGGGTTTTCACTTCGTTCAACATTTTATACTCCGTTTTTTATGAACTAAACAGTTAATTATGTTAAACTCATTTTTTAGAATTAATTTTCTATATAACAAAATCAACATTATTAATTTTAGCAGTTTGGTGTAGCCATTCAATAGTCTCATTAGACATTGATTGGGTTTGGGACATTATTTTGGTAACATTCTTAATAAAAAATTCTGCAACAAGTTCATTTGAAAAGACTGCTGGTTTCTCCGATATGTATTTGTTTATCATAAGGTGCTCTAAAGATTTCTCACAAAATTCTTCTCCAAAACCAAAATACTTTCCAATTATTAAGAACATTGTTTTTTCATCCATAATCCCGCTTCTATTTTTGCGGATGATTACAGAGAAACCTCTTAAGAATTCGCCGCGGTCTTTATAAGTTATTTCATCTATATCCATTTTTTTATTCTTCTTTCAGATTTTATCCTACACCTTATTATTTTTTTTACCTGCAGGAACAAACGCCGGTACAAGTTTTTTATATTCGTAAAATTTATTGCCGAATTTTTTGGCTAAGTCTGCTTCTTCCCTCATAGATAATCTGTAATAAGTAAACATCAGTATCGGCCACATAAAAAGTGTAATTATAGTTGGCCACTGTATAAAGAAACCAAGCGTTACTAAGAACAAGCCAGTATATTGAGGATGCCGTATATAAGAATAAATGCCTTCAGTAACTAAGTGATCTTCCTTTGCATTATAAATTAGTATCCATCCTTTGTAAACCATATAAAACCCAAAGAAGATTATTCCGTTGGTAACGATGTGTAACAAGCTCATTGCAATAATAGAATGGGATAGACCAATAAAAACAAGGAATAAATGTCCGCTTGCATGAGAGAATGGGTCGAACACAGGATAATTGCTGCCAAGCCAGCCGGTAAGCAAATAAATTGTAAGCGGCACGCCATACATTTCTGTAAACAAGGCAACAATGAATCCAAGGAAAGCGCCCATTGAGCGCCACTCAAATTTGTTTTTTGGCTTTATAAAGCTGAACGTTAAAAATAAAACTATTAAAATACTGAAAGCCACCATCGTCCAGAAACCATAGGCATAACCGCCAATATCTACACCGTGCATTTGATTGCTCCTTTCTTAAAGAATTCTAAATCTTCCAACTGAAAAATCATCTATATTATTCTGATAATCATTTCTTTCTTCCTTATCTGCATACTCTAAAGGATTTTTATCAAAAACCTTTTTACAAATAGGGCAGCAGAAATAGTATTTAGTTCCTTTATATATATTCATTGCTTTTGCATCTTTTATTTTAATCATTTCACCACATACAGGATCCCTTTCCCATTCGATTATCTTATTTATTGTATTGTTTTGTGAAGCAAGCCGTTTTATATAATTATAAGGATCGGCATCAAACTCTTTTTTACAATCTGCACAGCAGAAGTAATAAATCACTCCATTAAACTTACTTGATTCACATTCGTAAATAGATGACAAATTCATTCCGCAAACAGGGTCTTGTTCCCCCGCCGAGCGGGATTTCACTTCGTTCAACATTTTAGTGCTCCTTTCTTGTTGTTAATCTTAATGTTGTTGTAATGATTATAATGATATAAAGAGCAAATACCGTATAAAGAACAAGATTATATCCTGCCAATATTGCAACTGAAATTGTGAGTATCGAACCGATAAAACCTGCTATTCCCGAAATACTTAGCAAAACGGCAATTCCGTTTTTCATCTTATATTCGTTCATCTCAGCTAATAACAAGGGGAAGGGTATGCCGATAATTATTGCAGGAAGAAAAACAATCAAAAACAAATAAAATTCATAAATACTTGTTTTTAAATTGGGCAATACTATGAAAGCATCAACAGCAAGAATTAAAATTATACCGACAACGCTTAAGCCAATTACCCGGATACGGTCTTTCTTAATAAAGTTTGTAAGATAACTGCCGAAACCATTCCCCAATAAAAATGCAAACAGCAATAGAGAAAATGATTTTAAAGGATTGTTCAACTGTAGATTTAATGCCTGAAATAAATAAGATTCGCTAAGGATATAAGTGAATCCCAACAAAAAAGAAATTAAAGTTAAAGTATTTAAATTCTTCTCTATCGTTTCTGTTATCTTATTATTATCAAAACTAATTCGCCAATTCTTTTTGAACATATAAAAAGAGAAAATCAACAAAACAATTCCTGCAAAAATTAGAATGTTCATATTATCCGGAAGTCCAATCTGGTAATTAAAAAAGAATGGAGAATTGTCTTTTACCGGGTGCAGGTTTATTGAAGCAGTCTCAGATAATTTGTGGAAGCTGTATTTGTCGTTGGAAATATCATACAGAACATTATCAAACATATTCCATTGAACATCTAAGCCCTGAACAACCGTATCAATTTCAATTTGTTTTGTAAACGGGAAAAATGATATGCCTCTGTCAAAACCAAGTTGATGCGACACAAAATGTCTTGCATTTATTTCTTCTTTATTGAAAGGAGTTTTTTTGATAACAAGCAAAGGCTTCATCCCCTGGTCTGCAATGTAAAAATATTTAAATGCTTCCGGATTAGAAATACCTGATTTGTTTTTTATTTCAAGATAATTAGATACAATTTTGTAAACTTCTTCTCGGTTGTGTAAAGTAAAAACTATTCTTCCTTCATTTGTAAGAATATGTTGATAATCTTTTAATGCCTCTTCAGTGAGTAAATAATTCTCGGTAAGATTTACGAAATCTGTAGAACGTCCACCCTTGGTAATCGGTATCGTAAGAAATATTAAATCGTATTTGTTGGGTGTGTTCCTTACAAAATTTCTTCCTTCCTGAACGATGACGTTTACATTTGCTCTTTCAACAAATGTTGATTTGTTATATTCCTTCATCAATTCAACAAAAGCTGAATTTACTTCCACTGCATCGATTTGTTTGACTCCGCCAAAGTAAGCTACAGCAATATCATAACCACCACCAGGACCAATAATCAAAGCGGAATCTTTTTCATTATCACTTAAAAAATTGAAGGGGAAGAAAAGATTTGAATACATCAAAGTACGAACTAGTTTAACCGAATCCTTTTCTAACTCTGAAACTTTTACAACTTCAGTTCCTGCAGCTCCATCAATGAACATTGACATAGAAGTAGTGGAATCCGGATAGAAAAATTTGATAAGATCGGTTCTCCCAAATGAATTCCACCGGCTATCAACTACAGCGGTTTTGATGGAAGGATTACTTTTTAACCGTAATAAGTCTTTATCAGATGACTTTGCAATGTTTATATCAATATTGGGATTAACTAATAATATATAGAAAGAAGCAAGTATTACTAAAGCTGTAGTTGCAATTTGTCCCTTAATTATTTTATGATTGAAATAAAAGGTAAGTAATGAAGCAGCAGAAATTATAAGTAAAATAATTGCAAGTGCTTGAATTATACTGAATGTGTTCAGTAAAAATAATCCGAGTAAAGAACCGGATGCTGCACCAATCATATCAAGGGCATATAGAATACTGCTTTTATTGCCGTTAGCTTGAAAAATGTAAGCACATATTACTCCCACTAAAAAGAATGTAATACCTGCAAGCAGAACATACATAATTAAACCTATGGAACCGGTTCCAATACTTTCAAACGTTGGTAAAATAAAAACCGCGGCAAGACTTATCGGAAATAATAATTGAAGAAAAACAAAATATTTAGAAAATGAAAACGTATTTTTGACAACTAAACGCGATGCATAGTATTGCCCTAAAGAGTGAGATAGTATTGCAAAAGCAATTATGATGAAGACGAAATGATACGCAAGCACATAAGAAAATATTCTCGCAAGTATTATCTCAAAACTTAAAGTTGAGAGTGAGAGAAGAAATATTATTGAATATATTTTAATTTTTTTCATTATTCCTATTCCAGCCTTCAAGGTTTAACCTTGCAGGTCACTTTCCCGGGGATTTAATTTCCTATCAAACCAGTTATAGAAAACCATAAAGAAATAGCCTATCAACCACCCCCACAAAAATGAGATTGCAACACCTCCAATGATGTCTACTGCATTAACAGAATCAAAGAAAGGGATAAAAGGTTTTAAATAAGCCGAGTAATCTTCATTGGAGAAAAACATTTTAATTACCGCAAGAATAAATATTAACATCGCAAAGATTCCTGCAGCAACACCAAAATATTTTGCATTATACTTTTTTCCCGCATAACGGGATTTCGTTTCGCTCAACATCTTAAACTCCTTGTCCGAATGGCTCCTTTGGAGAAGAGAGTTCTCTTCTGATTTTTTTAATTCGGATTTCTCAAAGTAGTTGAGTGTCTTAGAAAAGATAAAGGCAGTGTACATGCTGTAAATTACTATAACGCCTAAACCAATCAGATAGCTTAAAAATGTTAATTCGGTAAAACCGGGAAGTAGCAATTTCCATAAAGCCAGCATTTGGTATTCTGTTGGAACAATTAAATCATATATTAAGCATAGGGTAAAAAGTAAAGAAACATACACAGCAAAGGTTGCAAAAAGTGTTTTAAATCGCAAAATAATAGGCTTTACTTCCATCTTATCTTCGCTTACCTTTTTCCTTGTCAACAGATTATATATTGGAACAATTATATAACCAATTAAATATGAGCCAAGAGAAACTTCCAGCAAGCCGATTACAATACTTAAGGAATCTAGCCCGCTGAACCAAGGCAAGATTACCTCCCATATTTTATGCATATGCCACAATCCTTCGATACCAAGACTTACAAGAATTAGCTTAACACCAATACATATAACATATAAAATGGTGAAGATGTAAAATAGTGCGCTTGCTATCGAATACGGTTCTAACTTTTTCATTTTAGTTCACTCCTTTATTAAACTGATGAATATTCCTAACGTACGCCATTCATATTTTCTCTTCGGACGAAGGAATCCTACAGCAAACACCAGAAATATTAGTGCATTTATAACTACAGCGGTCCATAAACCATAATCGTAAGACTCGTGCATTTGTAACCTTTATTTTTTTGTTATATACCTTTCCGGATCTTTCTCGAACTGAGCTTGGCATAATGGGCAGCACAGGTAATAGATCCGATCATTATGTTTTACCTTAGCATATGCTTTATTCTTATTCATTTTTCTGTTGCATACAGGATCACGGGGAAAGCTATTCTTAATTTTCATATTAGACAACCTTTCAATTCTGTTGAGAACAGTTCAATATTAATGCCATGATTTTTCTCAATAATTTATTTGATTTCCCCTTACGTGTGGAGTAGTCATTAAAATATTTAACTTGTTATTAAATATTTTAAAAAATGTAGTTAGATAAGAATACTAAGAACCACTTATTGTTTTATATTCAATTAGTAATGGATTTGATTGAAATATTAATTTAAATTTCAGTGTTGCAATCATGATTATGAATATTACTCAAATATTGTTTCTCCTATCAACTTTCCTTGCGGCAATCGGATTGATTATAATTATTTATTCTAGAGACAATCAGAACATTACAAGCCGCTTATTTATACTTTTTCTTTTCTTAGTTCTGGGTTATTTGATCTCGCACGGTATACATTTCACTTTACTTAAAATTGACGATGTCACAATTCTCGATATTTCATGTCACTCTTTTCTATTAGTGATAATGGTTACACTTACATTTTTTACTTGGAATTTTCCGGTACCTAAAAAGATTGGGTATATTAGAGGGCTTATAATTTTACTCCCCTCGATTGTATTATTGATCGCACTTTGGAGCGGAAATTTAGTTGAACAATCCCATGCTCATAGCGGGAAGTTTCGTGCAATATTTAATGATACCTATCCGATTTTCCTTTTTTGGTATCTAATTTTAATTTTTTTGAGCGTAATTTGGCTTTTGAAAAAATACAAAACTGAAAGTAATTCTCAAATCCAAAAACAAATTTTACTTTTTTTTCTTGGTCTTGTTATTACAAATCTTGCGACGTTCATTTTCGGGTTGCTGCTGCCGTGGATTTTAGGATTTTATTATCTAGTTGAGATAAGTCCACTCGCATTTCTAATCGGAGTGATACTTTTTACGACCGTTGCCGTTGGAAGGTATA
>JAHJVF010000423.1 GCA_018828505.1 Bacteroidota bacterium
AGGCGGATCATTAGTGTGTTTTTTTGAGGGTACTTTTGTTCTGTAAAAATCCCTGTTTGACAGAAAACCTTGTCCAAAGGTTTAATAGGTTCAATATTTAGAAAACTCCATTTTGGACAAATGTATGTTTTTTTCATGAAATTTTAAACTCCGATCTTATTAATTTATTTTCTCTCTTTTCCTATCTTTGCACATGGATGTTAGTTATCTGATCAATCTTGTTATAGTTATTAACATAATTTTGACTCTTTCAGCGAGTTTTACTTCGGTTACGAAAGGATTTAAAACCGGCCTTGCCGGAAATAAAGAAAAGCCAAAAACTTATTTACAATTTCTACCCAAATTGATTTCAACTTTGATCTTCATCTCAGTGATCTTGGGAATATTTGGCATCGGGAAGCTTGATTTTATTGGAAATGAATTCAATAATCTACGAATTGTCTGTCTTGTATTATATGTCTCTTCTAGTTGGTTTCAGATCTGGAGTTATAAAGAATTGAAAGAATTAAATACTCAGGACATAGTCATTCTTAGAAATCAGAGAGTTATTACCACCGGACCCTATAAAATTTTCAGACATCCGATTTATTTCTTTCAAATTTTTCAAGACGTTTCAGTTGGAATAGCTCTCATGAGCTGGATAGTTCTTCCACTTACAATCTTACTAGAACTTCCTTTATTGATACTTCGAGCAAATCTGGAAGAGAAACTTTTGCTAAAACATTTCCCGTTAGAATATTCAAACTATCAACAAAGTGTCTTTAAGTGGCTGCCTTTTCCCAAAACTAAAAAGAGGCTGTCTCATAAGTAAGTTTTCTCGATACTTTTTCTGACATGCATCAAAAAAAACCTGCCTCATGGCTATAGACATGGCGGGCAGGAGTAGTCCCGATTTTCGTATTGTGATTGATTTGCTTTAATCGGGACGTATCGATGACGACGTCATTCCTTCGGAAGAGAACACAAGAAAAATAGATAAACTCCTGTCCCATCTGAGTTTCATTTTAAAAAGAATTCATTTATATTGCACCCGCTTTTTTTGATATAATTTAGAGAGGATAACATGGCAAAAGTGACATCATTTGCAGAGAAAGCTGCAAAATCACTACGAAAAAAAGAAGAGTTGATCAGTGTTAAGGTTGTTGAGGCTGTCTTTGATCAAAACAAGAAATCGTACAAATTCAATAATAAATATGTCAAGGTCAAAGAACTGGCAGAACTTGCAAAAGTCTAATGTACTGATCGGACTTTATGTCAAATCAATGTTTTTAATTAAAGGAGTTACAGACTCCTTTTTTTTATTTTTAGGATAAATGCACCAAGAAACTTTAATCGAAGTAATTCAGCATTCATTTTTAGATACCGTACTGATGGTGCCGGTGCTTTTTATTCTTTACTTTTTGTTGGAGTATCTCTGGCACGAAAGAGGAATTGATCTTATTTCATTTACAAAAATTTCGGGTAAGTTCGGTCCCCTTGCCGGAACACTTTTAGGAATTTTGCCACAATGCGGAATGTCTGTTTTTGTAACCTCTCTTTATTTATCGAAAAGAGTTACACTGGGGACATTGGTCGCTACATATCTTGCTACATCCGATGAAGCTCTTCCTATATTGATCGCTCATGGAGAGAAATGGGAATACATCGCTTATCTTGTCGGAATTAAGTTTATAGTCGGACTTGTTTCAGGATATGCGATAGATGCAATTATCCCGAATAAATTTTACGAAGGAATTCAGACTATCAAAGTATCAACTAAAGTCGTTGAAATAAAAACTGAGTTAGAAAAAACCAAATATGGCGAGATAGTGAAACACTCTCTTCAACGGACACTTAGAATTTACGCTTGGGTAGTTTCGATAACATTAGTCATCGGTTTAGTGCTTTTCTTTCTGAAGTCTGAGAATTTAGTTCAGAGTTTAAACATCAATCAATATTTACAGGTTGTGATTGTTGGTATTTTCGGTTTAGTTCCGAATTGCGGAATGTCAGTTGCAATTGTTGAGGGATTTTTACACGCAGGCGTATCATTTGGGGCGACAGTTGCAGGGCTTAGTTCCGGTTCAGGTTACGGTCCGATAGTGCTTTTCAAAGACGGTGAAGCCAAGTACGGCATTCGGGCAATCCTAATTTGTCTCATTATCTCCATTCTCGTCGGCTTCATTTTCACATTTATTTCATCTTACATTGGTATTTAACTCTCCCTTTCTCCAACCTCACTATTATTTTTTCAATTTTTAGATCTTTCAATCTCCGCCAGAGTGGGCTGTTGCAGAACAGAAAATTGTCTTTTCGAATCTCGCTTAGGATAGAGACAGACAAGTTTAGCGGGATGAGAAATCTTTCTATTTTAATTAATTTAAGACCTCTCGAGGCTGACCAGAAAGTGCTTTGTGCCTGCACACCGAAGTGATAAAGTTCAACCCTGCCAATACATAGCCTGCCCATTCATAGCCTGCCCCTTCATAGCTATGTTGTGGCGGGCTATGTTGTGGCGGGCTATTTTGTGGCAGGTAAGTTTCGGCACACAGGTGTGCAACTTTGTGCCTTAGTGACTTTTCCCGTGAGGGATGCCTTCGGCAGTGGCTATTGTTTTGAATTCTGTTGATAAACGAGGTTTTTATTTGCCACCAAGGCACAAAGACACTAAGAATCACCAAGAAAAATTACTTTCTGGTCAGCCCCCTCGAGGTGACAAAACTAAAGTTTTGCAACACCCTGCAGATGCGGATCAGCCTTTGCCTGTCCGTCAAACTTATTGCTTTAATGAGGGTGGGGCTAATTTTAATTTTTCAATTCATCTCCTATCCTCCGCATAAAAACATTTCCTATATTTGTAATAAAAACTGGAAGAACTATGAATACTAAAGATTATATCGAAATTGAAGAAAAATATGGTGCGCACAATTATCATCCGCTCGATGTTGTTATTAACAAAGCTGAAGGAGTCTGGGTTTATGATGTTGACGGAAAAAAGTATTTAGATTTTCTGTCCTCATATTCAGCGGTCAATCAAGGGCATTGCCACCCAAGAATTATTAACGCACTGAAGTCGCAAGCTGAGAAAGTTACGCTGACTTCACGCGCCTTTCGGAATGATCAGCTTCCTCTACTTTGTCAGGAATTGTGCGAGTTAACCGGATTTGAAATGGTACTTCCTATGAATTCAGGTGCAGAAGCAGTCGAGACAGCAATTAAAGCCGCGAGAAAATGGGGTTATAAAATCAAAAAAGTCGAAAACGATAAAGCTGAAATAATTGCATGCTCGAATAATTTCCATGGAAGAACAACCACTATTGTGAGCTTTTCAACCGAACACCAGTACAGAGATGGCTACGGACCTTTCACTCCAGGTTTTATAATCATACCTTACGATGATGTTAATGCTCTTGAAAAAGCGATCACTCCGAACACTGTTGCTTTTATCGTTGAACCGATTCAAGGTGAAGCCGGAATTCTTATTCCATCAGAAGGATATTTGAAAAAAGCATTCGAGATTTGTAAAAAGAACAATGTACTTTTTATTGCAGATGAAATTCAATCCGGACTTGGACGTTCCGGAAAACTTTTTGCATTTGAGTATGAAGATATTAAACCCGATGCGGTAATTGTCGGCAAGGCATTATCTGGCGGTGCTTATCCGGTTTCTGCTGTTCTTGCATCTAAGGAAGTGCTTGGAGGTTTTAATCCCGGTGATCACGGAAGTACGTTTGGCGGTAACCCGCTGGCATGTGCAATTGCTCG
>JAHJVF010000424.1 GCA_018828505.1 Bacteroidota bacterium
CACTTTTATAATTCAATGACAATGTATTGATAAGGTTCGCAATTTCTTTAATATCCATATTCACCTCTTAGCAATATAACGAACGTTGTTGCGTTTAAGCGGACGCCATAATGTTTCCGCTACCAACAACATGATTTATTGTTTATAAAATTCACTTACACAAAAACAGAACAAACTAACTCAAGCATAACTACAAAACTACCGACCGATTACAGCGTTCCGCTTGAGACGCTTGTTAGAACACATCTTACATAAGACCTTTTTCCTTAAGTAAATTTTGTATTTTTTCATAAGATGGATTCAAAGGTATTCCAAATCTTTTGTCTTTGATTTCAAATGAATATATATTTTTAACCAGATAAGTTTTATTTCTAGTAACGTTTTTATAAGTACCGTCTAGAAAACAATAAATAGTACTTGCATTATTAAATGGAATATTCACACGGAAAGTGAAAGTAGCTCCCGTAGCTAAGCTCTCACCAGAAGGGAAAATATAATTATTTTTGAAAGGGTTTTTGAGTAAATAATATTCCCCTTTTTCAAGGCTTATAAAATATGTTTGAATTTTTATATCAGTTGATGGGGCTATTCTATTACTTAGTACAATTCTAAAATAACACATGTTGTTAGCAATCGAGTCTAAGATCATACCGTCATTATAATCAAGAGTTACTTCGGGATCTGGTAATGATTTCATAGAAGTACTTACTATTCTAGCAATTTCATTTTTTGTTGAGTCATATTTTAATCCATACTTTGCCAATGCACTTGTCAACTGATTTTGAACTCTCAATGAATAATTAAGTTGTTTTTCTTCGTGAATGGAGTCTCTTATTTTTTGATCTACAAGATTCTTTGCGTTATTTATTTCTTCTTTCTTTTGATTGGACAAATACGGAATAATTATTATTAATAAGGCTAGAAGAATTCTGAAACTAAGCTTATTAATCCATACAAGTCTTGGATACTTTGCTGCTATTTCTTTTGAAAAAGCAATAAATGCACCATTAACAATTGTGATCGCTAAGATGATAATGTTAAGAATTGTAATATCCATAAAGTAATTTCATCAAAATTTATTATTGTGTTCTAACGGCGTTGCCGCTAGCCGGCAGCCCAGAACAAGAATGCCGCATAGTTGCAACAACCTTTATTTATAAAAATGTTTCTTAGAACAACCTACCTTAAAGAGCAACTTACGTTTACAACGCAACTTTATAATTACATAAATGCCGAACAGTTTAAAGCAGTCGGCTTGAAGAACTTGTTAGCAAGCAACATTATGTGGCCACTTATCTGGCAGATTCATTAGTTCATGCAATTTTTTCCCAGGTATATCTTTTAATCTATCATTTTCTACTATCGATTTAGGGAAGTCATTCAGAAAATTTGTTATTTTGTTTTCTGACCAAGGATTCACAAAAAGTTGAAAGTTATTTATACCAACTGTCCAAGGTAGTAAATTATTAATAAATAATACTCCACTTACTCTTGTATATCTTGGACCGCTCTTAGAGTAGAACAATCCATTTGCAACACGAATAGTAGAATAATTGTCACTTTCTGTATGAGTATATATTGCTTCACTGCCAAACAATGTTTCAATAATATCTTCTCTCCTAAAAATATCATCCAAACTATTTATAGCTATTACATAAGGTTTGCGCAACGCTTTATATTTATTTGCTTTCGTCTTCAATGATTTTAGTATATGTTTATTTTCGCCCCTCCAATGAAAACCATAGTGTGTTATACCAATAGGTTTTTCAGTTTTTTTTGATCGAAACTCTTTTGATTTAGGAATTGGACGAAATTTCATCTCAAAGCCATCGAAGTTAAACTTCCATTCAGGAATTAAATCGTAAGCACCTAGATTAAATAATTTTTCACAAGAATCAGGATCTAGTAATTTCAATTGATTTTCTAAAAAAGTTCTAATTTTTTTAGCTGGAATTGACTTTGTTGGATACTTTTCAATTTCTGCTTTAATAAAAAAATCTTTTGTATATAATTTATTTATAGAATTAAAAATGTCATTAAGTATAGATTTTTGCGCCACATCTTTTTCAGATAAACCACTTGAAACAACTGCTTCCAAATAAAATTCATTACCACAAGAATCATTTATAAGAAAATCAGGTCTATTCTTTGTATTATTTAATTTAGGATGAATTACAACTTTGTAGTTGAGAGAGACAAATAGTTGATATAACAATAACTCAAAAAATGATGAAATAAAATGATGGTTATTATTTGTTTTCAACCTACTAATAAGTTCATCTCTTTCTTCTTTAGGATATTGATTAATCCATATTTCCATTTTATCACGAATTTCACAAAATTCCGGTCGTTTACTTATATTTAAGTAAGAATAATGTGATTCTGAATAATCTGAGTAACGATCTTCTCTTTCAATATTTTCATCAAATATATACATATTATTATGCTTGCTAACATCTAAGCTCAGCCGCCGCTTACGAAGCGCAGCAGATAAGCGGTCGGCTGCAGCGCTTTGTTAGGTGGTTCCTATCTTCGGTAATAATTCGATCAATCCCCTCTTGTTAGTTTTTCTCTTATTGCATGAGATGCTAACCGATTCAGTCATAGCCTGTGAATCTTTCATACATTGCGCATGATTCCCCATTGTGACCATAACTCATTTTGAATGCGACACCTCTCTTCTATTGGAAGACGTAAGTAGCTTTCAAATTCTTCTTGTGCCTGTTTGAGAATTTGTTCGCTCTGTTCCAGTTTTTCTGTCGGAACTTTAGATAATCCTATCCAAGCAGGTCCCATGTGACTATGTACAACTGCATGGCAAAGATCGCAGAGGGTCACAAGATTCTCTAATTCATCGGAACCGCCGTTACAACGGTAAATAATATGATGAACTTCTATTCTTTCAAAGGGAACAGGCAACACTTTTCCACAAATTTGACACTGTTGAATATCTCTGATTCTTACCCACTTTTTTTGAGTTCTTAGACTGGCCACAACGTCTCCTTTTCAATCGGGTTTTCACCTAACTATTAATTAGACTGCACGTAATTTACTGTCCCGGAACATAGATATGCACGTGCTTGCATCCACCAGAGGTGGACAGGTATCTATCATCCAAATGTATTGGTTTTCGTTTATTTTTTAAATATGTAAAAATAGGTCTTGGCATATCTATCATCCATTTCCATATCAGTCTAATCCACCTGCAGGAATACAGGCAGCCACTTTACTCCACGCACTATGTTAAAACATTTGGGCAAATCATTAAAGTCTCACCAGATTGCTGATAAATAATTGAATCTTAGCTTTGTCACCATATTTCAATGGCAGATTCATATTCTTTATTTCTCCCAACCGCATACTAACAAATGAAAAAATTATTGTCAACAAGAAACTCGTGTGAACGGGCGTGAACTGGTTTTTTATATGTAAGGTTAAGGCTGAGGGGAGAGTCATCCATCAGAGTCTGTTGCAGAACATTATTATGTCACTTCGACCCCGATCTTGCCTGTCGGCAGACAGGTTCATCTGGGGAGAAATTTTAATAAAACGCTCAAAAAAGATTCCTCACCCCGCCGAACTCGTCATAGGCAATACCTGGCGGGATTCGGCCAGCCCGCCTCGTATATAAAAAATGGCTGGCGGGAATGACGATTTGATAGTTGTGCAACAGACTCATCAGCTGACGGATCTCAAATATCTGTTGTCCATCGATATACTTTAACTTTAACTACAAATTCTCGATATTGAAGTTGAATTTTCAGAAAAAAGTAAAGTCATTTAATCCTATGAATAATATTCCAATTTCAGTTGTAACCGGTGGTGCGGGATTTCTCGGTTCGCACCTTTGTGATAAGCTCATCAATAACGGACACAAAGTTATCTGTCTCGATAATCTCATTACAGGAAGTCTTGAAAACATTTCACACCTCTTCGGAAATGAAAATTTTAAGTTCGTTAAATATGACGTTACTGAGTTTATTCATATTGAGGGCAGAGTCGATAACATCCTTCACTTTGCTTCTCCGGCTTCTCCCATCGATTATCTCAAACTACCGATTCAGACTTTGAAAGTCGGTTCGCTCGGAACTCATAAAGCACTTGGACTCGCAAAAGCAAAAGGTGCAAGATTTCTTTTGGCTTCAACATCAGAAGTGTATGGCGATCCCGAAATACATCCGCAGCCGGAAAGTTATTGGGGGAATGTGAATCCAATCGGACCGCGCGGTGTGTACGACGAAGCAAAACGTTTTGCTGAAGCATTAACAATGGCTTATCATCGTTATCACGGAGTTGATACACGCATCGTACGCATCTTCAATACTTATGGTCCAAGAATGCGTCTGAATGACGGAAGAGTTCTACCGACCTTTATCGGACAAGCTCTTAAGGGAGAAGATCTATCTGTCTTTGGAAACGGTTCGCAAACACGCAGTTTCTGTTTTGTCGATGATCTGATAGAAGGAATATTTCGATTACTTAATTCAGATTTTAAAGATCCGATCAATATTGGCAATCCTGATGAAATTACAATTCTTGAATTCGCTCAAGAAGTATTAAAATTCACGAAGAGTAAAAGTAAAATCGCATTTAAAGAACTGCCGGTTGACGATCCAAAAGTTCGCCAGCCTGATGTTTCTCTAGCAAAAAAGATTTTAGATTGGGAACCCAAAGTTTCAAGAAGCGAAGGGATTAAAATTACGATTGATTACTTTAAGAACAAGATCAAAGATTAGTAATCGGGGACTACCGTTATTCCAAAAATACTAAATCCTAAATTCTAAATGCTAAACAATCCGCCACGGCGGACAAAATACTAAGCCAACAGCTGGATGAGGATTTAATGCATTTGGATTTTTCGAATATTTTTAATTTCTGAAATTTTTATATTTATTCTGACATTTGAAAATTGTTTAGGATTTTCCCGAAGGGATTCCTTCGGAAAGAGATTCGAATTTAGAAATTGAACTTATTGATCCGTTCAGACCAACCTTGTCTACAGCTAATTTCCTTCTTCTAAATATTTTTCAAAGGTTTTCTTTAAATAAATTTCACCGGAAATGAATTTCAAAATTTTTGGGAACATTTCGGAATCAATATAGCCTGGGACGACAGTTATCGGTTCACCATTCGAATTTAGAAATAACGTTGCAGGATAACCTTTTATCCCGAATGCCGCAGCAAATTGTGCTTTTGTGTATTTTTCACCTTGATAAGTTAGTTCGTCGTTTGATTCAGCGTTCAGTTTTATGAAAACAAAATTGTTTTCGATTTCGGAAATTACAGATTCGTTTTTATAAGTCTCACGATCCATTTTCTTGCACCAGCCGCACCAATCAGTGTAAACTGAGACCAAGACTTTTTTATTTGAACTTTTAGCAAGTTCAAGCTTCTCATTAAAGGTTTTTTTGTCATTCAATCCGGATTCCGAATTCCCATTATTCCCTTCAAGTCCGCCGATGGCAACAAAAGTAATTGCAATTAACACTCCTAAAACAATTAAAGCGATAAAACTATTCTTCATTTGATTCCCTGCAAATTATTAAATTGGTTATGTTGTTCTGATTCTATCATTTATCAAAACAATTATATATTTATTTTCGTTTCGTTCAAAAGAATTTATTGAATAAGATGTAAAAAAATGAAAAAGGTCGCAATTTTAACTACCGGGCATCCACCGAAAGACGAGAGAATATTCCATAAGATTGCCCAATCTTTGAGTCAGAATGGATTTAAAGTGTTTATTTTATGTTCAACTCAGGAAATAAGTGATACAATTGATGAAATCGAATTCATTGGTTTTGATCAAAATAAAGAAGGGACAAGATCATTTCAAAAAATTAAAAGACTAATTGAGCTATTAAAGATCACTGATGCAGATTTTGTCCACGCCTGCGAACCTATGGCTGTGCTGGTCGGATTCATTTATAAAATGAAGATGGGAATTCAAAAAAAAGTATTGCTTCATTACGACGTTACGGAGTGGTACCCCGAAAATATTGTCAAAAGTACTTTATTGATTTTAAGACCTTTCAAAATAGTATTCGGACATGCTTTCAATTTTATTGTCAGCAACTTAGCGGATAAGATAATTCTTGGAGAGATATACAAAAAGAAGCGTTACGATTATTTTGCTCCACATAAGCAGAAGCACATTGTAAGTTATTATCCGATTTTAAGGCACTACAATCCTTCTACTCAAGAATTCACTGGAAATGAAATCGTTTTTGGATACGCGGGCGTGATCTCAGTCTCGCGAGGATTGAAAATTATTTCTGACACTCTAATACGATTAAAAATGAGAAATTCAAATCTCAGTATAAAATTCATTCTCGCCGGGCGTTTTGAAGATGAATCCGAAAAAATAATTCTCACTGAATTTGAAACGGCTGGAATCAAGATTGAGTTTTATGATTGGGCTGATTACACCGAATTCCAAAAATATCTCGAGCCGGTTCACATTTGTTTTGATATCCGTCCGATGAATGGAATTTACGAGAGATCGCTACCGATTAAAATATTTGATTATATGGCTCTCGGTAAATGTATCGTAGCATCAGACTATAAACCGATACGCGATACTTTCGAAGTTGCAAATTGTGGAATTTTAGTGAATCCAAATAATATGAATGAACTTGTCACCGCAATTGAAGAGTTGCTTAAGAATCCAAAGAGAATTTCCGAGTTAGGAGAGAATGGGCGAAAAGCAGCTGAGGAGATTTTTAATTGGGAAAAGTGTGAAGAGGAGTTACTGAAAATTTATAATTCCTAAAATTTCAATCTGATCAGCTTGCCAAAATCAATCACTCTCAATTCATGGATAATTATCATAAACACAATCAATAAGAGGATATCTAAGATTA
>JAHJVF010000425.1 GCA_018828505.1 Bacteroidota bacterium
AGCCGGTATTATCAGTGCGGAATAAACCATCAGTTCCTGCTGCGTAAGCGATATTATTATAAAATCCAAAATTGTGGAACCGTTGGGTTTTGTTTGAGTGAGTCCATGTCTCGCCGCCATCAGAGGTAAAGCTGATTGCATATTCTTCTGAAAGGTCCTCCGCCTTCCAGCTTGCTGCGTAAACGTGAATGCTTGAACCGACTTTAGTTCCACTGATTGCAACAACAAAATTTCCGCTTATCCCGTTAAGCTGATTCTGTTTAGAAAATTTTCTCCAGCTAATTCCGCCATCGGTTGATTTGTTGATTCCTCCTGCAGTACCGACCCATATTATTGAATCCGTTTCAGCAAAAACTGAAAAGACTCGATGGTTAAGATTATTCTGATATCCCAAAGAACCGGTTACAGGTGAAAGATCAAATGAAAGTGTGTCAGTTGGTTTTATTGAATTTAAATTGTCGGGGGGTATGACCACTCTCTGCCACGTCTTACCTTTGTCTGTCGTTCTTCGTAACCCTCCGGCAAATGAAGCAATCCAAACAGCATCTTTTGTTACGGCGACATCATATGTAATATTATTGACTGCAGTTGTTATTGGAAGTGCATTAAGAGTATTGATCCCGTAATAAACTTTGCTGCTGTCTTTATGATCGATTGGCTGGGAAATCTTTGCCCACGTTTGACCACCATCAACTGAAAATCTAAATCCGCTGCCTTCCGGGAGATCTTGTCCGTCTTTTTCAATCGAGTGTGCAGTTGCAGCCCAAATCAAACCATTTTTGTATCCCAAACCGGAAATTGCTTCTTTACCAAAATCAGGATGATTGTAAAAATTAACCCAGCTCTCCCCACGATCGTATGAAATACTAAGCCCTTTTCCTGAGCCGAGAAGAATTGTATCACCAACCGTGATTAAGTCAGTGATGGAATTTCCTAATTGTGTCGGTGAGCTTGCAGCAGTTTTGCTTAGTCTGTGTTTACTTTCAATTTGAAATTCGATTGGAATATGCTGGGCAAAACTTACTGATGTAACTAAGAATAATAATAAAATTACTTTGAACATTATTTCACAACCATAAAATGAGAAATGATATTGCTTGGTTCATCAGATTTATCAAGAGCTTGAAAGTCAAATCTGTATTTACCTTTAGATGTACCCGGAGGAAGAATAATAATTCGAGAATATGTACCGTCATCTTTCGTCAAATCACCATTTGCAATTACATTCCCATCATCGAACAATTGGAATGGATTATTTGAGGAAGGAGAACCATCCGGACGAAACGTGTTGAAAAATACGAAAGATAAATCTGCAGGTCCATCCGCGTCTGAAACATCGACGCTGAGAACGATTTTCAGAGTATCAAGTGCAGGAACATTTAAAGTATCCGGTGCCTGAACGTTTTTTATTACAGGAGGAACATTTTGTGCAGGATCGAAAACGGATAAATATTCCATCTCGCAACCAGCTGTACTAATTATGAGTATTATCACTGATGAAAGAATGTATTTTGTTCTATTCACTTAATTACCAAAATTTAATATAAAATGGAACGGGAGTAAAAGATATTATAAAGATAACTATAGCAAGATAACCAATCAATTTCCTTTTTTGGTCGAGTCCTACCGGGTCATAAATTTCAGGGTGATAAAGTTTAATAAGAAATCGAAGTATCAATGCCCAGAATATCCATCCGCTCCAACCAAGAGGAAAATTTAAGTTAAAGATTTCTGAAGCAAAGCCGGTAACTCCCAAAATCATCAGCAGGGCAAAAGTCACATCAGCTACTTTGCGATGCAGATTTGTTCCAAACATCGAGTAGAAAATATGTCCGCCATCAAGCTGCCCGACCGGAATTAAATTCATCGCTGTTACAAATAAACCAAACCAACCGACACACAGAAATGGATAATGATAGATCTCACTCATCGGCGGAACAAATTCAACAGAGGGATTGGTTAATAGAAACTGCATCCCGGAATATAAAAGGTTTGAACCGAATTCGAGAGCAAGTGAATCTGTCTCACCCGATTTTATAAAATAATCAGGATGAATAGTAAGAATAAATTCAGCCGGAGGAAGATGTAGGAAACCGTACACTAATAGCAAAACACAAGCAATGAACCCCGCTATAGGACCAGCAACACCAATATCAAACATAGCACGACGGGTACTTATCGGTGATTGAGTTTTGATTACCGCACCCAACGTCCCGAAGTTCAAAAATATTTCTGTCAAGGGGAACGGGATGAAGAATGGCAACGTAGCTTTAACTTTATGATAACGTGCAGCAAAATAATGCCCGAACTCATGGCAGGCTAAAACAAAAAGAATTGAAAGCGAG
>JAHJVF010000061.1 GCA_018828505.1 Bacteroidota bacterium
AAATTATCTCGAACTTTATTTGAGAGTTTCTAACTCAGAGGGGAATCCACGATTAACATGGAACCCGACTGCACAGTCAAGCTGGACAGGTTATAAAATCTATCGCAGTATTAACATGCAGGGAGGGGCTCCGGGCATCTTTAGTGCAATTGCAACTGTTGGAAAGTATATAAATGAATACACAGATTACGATTTAGGCATCGGCTCACCATGGAAAGTGTATTATAAAGTAATAACCGAAAATAATGGAAACGAGGTAGGACTTTTTTCAAATATGGTTGAAATAGGGGTTGCTGGATTTCAGAAGAGGGGTGAATTGAAAGAAGTTAAAACAATCTCAGTAAAAGTTTTAGAATTACATCAAAACTATCCGAATCCATTTAACCCTACAACCGTCATCAGTTGGCAAGTACCAATCCACAGTCATGTAACACTGAAAGTTTATGATATTCTTGGAAGGGAAGTTGCTACACTTGTTGATGAAGTAAAAGAAGCTGGAGTTTACAATTCTACATTCTCCATCCGTCAGCTGACGGAACACTCTACATTTTCCACTGGTGTGTACTTCTATGAATTAAAAGCTGGTGACTTTAGAGATGTGAAAAAAATGCTATATATGAAATAACAACAAAGTATCTTTTAGGTATTGTTAGTGTTATCTATAATTTTTATATTTTCATGAGTAAAATAATTATTAGGTGCAGTATGAAATATTTAATTATAACATCTGTTTCTTTTCTCATCCTCATAAATTTAAGCTGTAAGGACAAGGGAGTAAATCCGGGAGACAACTATCCGCCCGGTTATCAGCACGATATCCCATGGCCAAGCTTAGCAGATTCACCCTGGCCGATGGCATATCATGATCCGCAGAATACGGGCAGAAGCCAATTTATAGGGCCCATGAATAATTCTGTCCAAATTATTTTTAATGAAAAGGGTAAAAGAGAAATTGACGGTGGAATTGTTATTGATACGGATGGTAGTATTTTATTTACAACAACCTCAGACAGCGGTAATGTTATAATTAAACTTTCTGAAGAAGGCGAAATAATTTTTGAAAAATCATTGGAAAGTTCTTTTGAGAATGCCGGTACACCTTTACTTACTGGTAATAAAATAATTTCATTAAATGGATTTAATAAAATCTTTTGTTTTGATTCAATTGGAAATGTTATTTGGACGTATGAATCAGTCGGTAAAATATTTAATAAAACATCAAGTATAGATAAGTATGGGAACCTTTATTTCACTAATATCCTGCATAAAATGCAGGTATTGAATCCAGGCGGTCAATTAATTTGGGAAATAACAGACCCCCGAATTAACTCTCTTGCTGTGGTTTACAACTTATCGTTTTCACCTGATGGCAAAACTGTTTATCTACCTGGTCAGGGAGTATCGGTGATTGCTGTTGATATAGAGAAACGAAATATTAAATGGACTTTCGGGTATAATACTGTTGCAGAAAGTATTGTAGTGGATGTTGAGGGTAATCTTTATTTTATTCAAGACAGTTGGCCTCGCTCTAAAATAGTTTCGTTACAATCAGACGGGACAAAAAGATGGGAACATTCTTTTAGCGGAAGTGGAGCAAACAGCAAGCCGTGTATAGATTACAACGGGTATACTTATTTTGGAAGCGATTCCTTGTACTCCGTCGACTACAAAGGAAATCTGCGATGGAAAATTGATTTAAATGGATATATTTCGTGTAATATAGTCTGTGATTTAGAAAATAGTGTTTATTTAATAACATATAATTCAGAAGATCAATCTATTTTTCAAAAGATTGATCATGAAGGAATTTTAATTTGGGAAAGAATTTTAAACGGATATATTTATTCACCCAATTCATTTGCAGTTGGGAATCAAATTATTTTTATCCCTTCAAGGTCAGGCATTATTTATTCAATTAAATAACGAGGAATTAAAATGAGAATAATAATTTTATTTATATTTTTTTTCTGTGAGTTAACGGCTATACATGCACAATCAAGTAGTCCAACAGGAAGACTGTTCGAAATATTTACTCAAGTTGTTGAAGGTGACGAATTAGATTACGCTTTATTTAAGATGTATAATATAGCCCCTGTTTGGTACAACAATTTATCAGATCGTTTTCCGTTAACTGATGACTATAATTATGCTATTGCATGCAAACACAATAACTACAATGATGTTGAGGTTAATTATGGTGCTAATGATGAAGATTACGGTATTTTTCATACCATTACAAATTATGGATCCCAACCCTCACAAAGTGTAGTATTTGCTAATGGTCATTATGAATTTATTATTTCACATTATAAAGGTAGCTGTTTAGTAAATACTATTTACTTTTATATTGATTATACAACTGATAATTATACAATGGGCTGTAATAATGATATTTGGGTACGATATAATGTAAGTAATAATACTGCAGAGGTGAAGTGGAACAATAGCGGCAGCTATTATCCTGTAACCAATGGTTCCCATTATACTATTTGGGATCAAAAAAATTTTAGTAGATCAACTACTAAACTTGAGTTATTTCTATCGCTATCATCTCAAAACAACCATCCATATTTATCTTGGAATCCTACAAAACAGAATGATTGGACAGGTTATAAAATCTATCGCAGTATTAACATGCAGGGAGGTGCTCCGGGCATCTTTAGTGCAATTGCAACTGTTGGAAAGTATATAAATGAATATACAGATTACGATTTAGGCATCGGCTCACCATGGAAAGTATATTATAAAGTAATAACCGAAAATAATGGAAGCGAGGTGGGGCTTTTTTCAAATATGGTTGAAATAGGAGCTGCTGGATTTCAGAAGAGAAGTGATTTGAAAGAAGTTAAAACAATCTCAGTAAAAGTTTTAGAATTACATCAGAACTTTCCGAATCCATTCAATCCAACAACCGTCATCAGTTGGCAGTTACCAATCCACAGTCATGTAACACTGAAAGTTTATGATATAATTGGTAGAGAAATAGCAACACTTATAAACCAAGAGAAATCCGCTGGAGTGCATGAAGTAACATTTGATGCATCACGACTTGCAAGCGGAATTTACTTCTACCAGCTTCAAGCTGGAGAATTCCAACAGACAAAAAGAATGATTCTGATGAAATAACAACACAGTATCTTCTGGGTCTTGCTAGAATTGCAATAATTTCATATTGTAGAGGGTAAAATAATCCCTTGGTGCAGTATGAAGTATATAATTATAACATCAATTAGTTTTCTCATCCTCATAAGCTTAAGCTGTAAAGACAAAGGAGTAGACCCTCAAGACAATTACCCACCGGGTTATCAGCACGATATTCCTTGGCTAAGTCTTGCTGATTCTCCTTGGCCTATGCACAATGCCGATCCTCAAGCTACTGGAAGAAGCAAATACTTAGGTCCAATGAACGGCATAATTGACTGGGAATTTGTACCAGTC
>JAHJVF010000426.1 GCA_018828505.1 Bacteroidota bacterium
AATATTATATTTACAACTTCGAATCTTAAAAACCTCACGGAGTATTTTAAGAGCAAACCTCATAGTTTTTACATCTGTGTAGGGTCCGAAATACTTTGAGCCGTCATTAAGTATCTTTCTCGTTGGGAAAACTTGCGGATAATTTTCGTTAGTAATTACGATATATGGAAAAGATTTATCATCCTTTAAATTAATATTATAACGAGGTTTATGTTGTTTGATGAGATTTGACTCAAGTATAAGTGCTTCAATTTCATTATCTGTAACAATTACTTCTAAGTCTTTTATCTTATTGACTAAAATTTCAGTTTTTGCGGATGAAGGGGTAGAAGAAAAATAAGTCCTAACCCTATTTCTAAGATTTTTTGCTTTACCAATATAGATGATCTTATTTGAATTATTTAAAAAAAGATAAACTCCTGGTAAAGAAGGTAGGTTATCGAACTTATGATTTAATCTATCTTGCATATTCAAAATGAATTGATGTATTCAAAGTTAACAATTGAAGAGTTAGAGTAAATTGAGAGGAATATCATCCCGGACAGTCTATTTTGAGGGAGGTGTGATTTTTCCGTCAAGAACCTGATTCTTTGCTATTACTACGATCCCTGAATCGGTTACAGTGAATTTCTTTTTATCCTCATCCAGGTTAAAACCAACTTCGTAGTGTTCAGGAACCTTAACGTTTTTATCTATGATTGTTCTTCTTATCCGAGCATGACGGCCAACACTTACATTATCCATAATGATTGAATCTGTGACATAAGAATAACTATTAACTCTTACGCCGGGACCAATTATTGACTTTTCTACTAAACCACCGCTTACAATTGAACCATCACAAATTATTGAATTTAAGGTTCTTCCAACTCTCTCACCTTCATGAGTAATTGTTTTTGCAGGAGGATACTGAGATTGAAACGTTCTTATTGGCCAATGCCGATCGTAGAAATTAAATTCCGGCGTTACATGAATCAAATCCATACTTGATTCGTAATAACTGTCGATTGTTCCAATATCCCGCCAATAAGTTTTTGATTTCTTATTTTCGTCTTCAAATGGAAAAGAAATCACTTTCATTCTTTCCCTTATCATATAAGGAATAATATCTTTGCCGAAATCATGCGATGAGTTAGGATTTTTGTCATCACGATCAAGTATCTCATTTAGGTCATTGGAATTAAAAAAATAAATTCCCATGTTCACCCACGAAAAACCTGGTTCATTCGGGATTTCTATTGGTGTGCGCGGTTTTTCCTGAAAATCGATCACCCAATTATTTTCGTCAGTAACCAAAACACCAAACCGTCTTGCATAGTCTATCGGGAATTTAATTGAGGCAATAGTTAACTGAGCATCATTTTCGATATGATACTGGGCCATTTTTAGATAGTCCATTTTATAAATATGGTCGCCGCTTAAAATTAAAATCCAATCTGCTTTATCTGGTTTAATAAGGTTTTGATTTTGATGGATTGCATTAGCGGTACCCAAATACCAATCGCCTGAAAGTTTTAACTGTGGTGGTATATTGTAGATAAATTCACCCAGATCAGATTTGAAAATGTTCCACCCCTCATAAAGATGCTGGTTCAAAGAATCGGATTTATATTGAGTTAGTACATAAATTTTTCTGAAACCTGAGTTTAGACAATTTGATAGCGGGAAATCAATAATTCTATATTTACCACCGAATGGTACAGCCGGTTTGCTTCTGTAGGTTGTAAGCGGATAGAGTCTTTCACCTTGTCCTCCAGCTAGTATCATCGATATTGTGTTTCTCAGTATTGTCGAAGCAGCTATTTGCATATTTTTTTCCCTATTACAAGCTAAAAATTAATTTTCTCTTTATCAACTGGCATTTGATAGAAATCGTTTCTTTTGTTTAAATTACAATCAAACTTATATGAATTTTGGAATCACAACGAAAATATCTGTCTTATTTCTCCTAAATATCTTTTTAATCGGTTTTGCACTGAAAAGTAGTGAGTATTTCTCATACGTTAACTTTATTGGAAGAGATTTCTTTGGGATGCTATCCAACAAAATTCAAGAGAAAATATTTCTTACCGAATTTGATGAAAGTGTAAATGTTGAACAAATGAAATTCGACATTCTCCAAAACGATTTGAGAATCAAAATTATACCAAATGAAAAGTATTTAATTGGATCAGTAAATACTAAACTTTTAATTCTCGATTACACAGACCGAATAATTCTTAATCTTGATGAAAACCTTGAAATAACAAAAATTAATGGAACGAGAGGTTATAAAAATTATTCCCATTTTGGCAACGTAGTTGAAATATATTTCGAGGAAAGTTTAGAACCACAAGATTCAATAGATATAACGATTGAATATCATGGACACCCACGAGAAATCGGCTTAGCCGGTTTTGATTTTGTAGAGGGTACTAATCGCTTTTACACTTTAAGTCAACCTAACTTTGCACAATCGTGGTGGCCCTGCAAAGATATTCCTTCTGATAAATTTCTTGCTTCAGTGGAAATAATCGTTCCTGAAAAAATAGTGGCTGTATCGAATGGAAGTCTTGTCAACATCGAACAAATTGATACAAATTGGATATCTTATAGTTATGAAGTGAGCTATCCAATTGCGAGTTATTTGGTTTCAATTTGTGGGGCAGAGTACAAAGAATTTGGTAATACTTTCAAGAGTGTTTCAGGGAAGGGAATACCACTGAAATATTTTGTATTTGAAGGCAAAGTGATGGATGCAAAAAAGGATTTTGAAGTAATTCCCGATATGATGAGAGTATTTGAGAAACTGTATGGCGAGTACCCATTTCAAAACGAACATTATGGAATAGTAGAATTCGACTGGCAGTTTGGCGGCATGGAACATCAGACTATGACGAGTATCGGTTCAAATTATATAACCGGACTGCGACTCCATGACAAATTATTGGTACATGAGTTAGCACACGAGTGGTTCGGAAACTCCGTCACTTTAAATGATTGGAATGAAATATGGCTGAATGAAGGATTCGCAACTTATTCAGCGTATCTCTTTTTAGAGTTTGCAGGTAAAAAGAGTAGGATGAATTCAGATCAGCTATTTTATGGTTCGTTATTTAAACCAAACGGATTTCTATTTGGAAGTAC
>JAHJVF010000427.1 GCA_018828505.1 Bacteroidota bacterium
AATTTTCTGTGAAGTATACATCACAAATGTTTTTAAGAATCGTCTTTACAAGCAACGCAGACTCGAGATGATCCTCAACATATAATATTTTAGGCCTATCCATTGGGATTCAAGTTTTGTGTAATTATACAATTAATTTTTGATAAATGAAATATTTGCAACAATGTCCCATTCAGACTAACTTTGACAAAAAAGTGAGAAGGAAATATGAAATTATTCACAAAAACGATTTTGTTAATTCTATTTATCAGCGGCTTGGCAATCGGTCAAAGTGTTGTTGTAAATGAGTTCTCCCAAGGACCAAGTGGAAGTAAAGAATGGTTAGAGATTTTAATTATAAATAACAGTGTGAATCTGAATGGTTCCAAAATCAAAGATGGTAATTCAGCTTATCGTTTAATCTTTAAAGATAATCCATTATGGAACAATGTTTCTTCTGGATCAATAATTGTAGTTTATAATGGTGGTGATAAAGATTCGGTTAATTTACCTGAAAATGATTATACTTTTAGTGGGGATTATAAAGTTGTTGTTCCTCATAACGATACTCTGTTTTTTTCCACTTCAGGAACAGGAGGCTGGCCGGGTGGCTGGTTCAATAATACATTAAATACGGATAACCCGGCAATTTTGGACGACAGTGAAACCACGATTTGGGATTGGAATGTACATGGACCCGGAACATCAATTCGGCCTGGTTCTAATCAGGTTTCTTCATTTTTTTCAAATTCTGTGAGCGGAATGGTTACACCTGTAAATTGGAATCGAGGTGCAGCTTCGAGTGGAACTGCTGGATTGGGAAACAACCCAGTTAATATTGCTTGGATTAATTCTCTTCGAGGTACTCTACCAAATACCACTGTTCAATTTGCATCTGCGAACCAAACAGTAAATGAAAATGTTGGTACTGTCACTATTAATGTTTCTATCTCAAATCCAAGTCCATCGGCAGCAACGACAGTTCAAGTCGCTTTAGCAGGCGGTACCGCAACGAGTGGTTCTGATTATAATCCTTACTCAACTCAAACACTAACGTTTCCAGCAGGCAGTTCAGCAAGTAAATCATTCACGATTACGATCATTGATGATAGTGATATTGAAAGTGATGAAACAATTATCTTTTCACTTCAAAATCCAAGTGGTGGAACAAATGCAGGATTAGGAACACCGTCAACATTTACACTAACGATCAATGATAATGATACGCCAATACCACTTCTCACAATAGCCGAAGCATCTGCAGACATAAACGGGGACTTAATTCCCGATAAATTAGGACAAATCGTAAAGATTCGAGGTGTTGTAATCGGACCAAATTATCAGACTGTAAACTTCTCTTATTATATCCAGCAAGAAAATGCAGGCATAAACGTATTCCGAAGCGGAATAACACTTCCAGTGTTACTACTTGGTGACAGCGTTGAAGTTACAGGTACGATAGGACAGTTCAGAGGACTGACTCAAATATCTCATTCAAATGATGCCGGTCTAATTAAATTAGGTACAGGTACCCTACCCAAAGCACTAGCTCTTACAATCGATGAATATACCGGCAATCAGGAGTTGTACGAATCGATCTTAATCAAATTTAGTAATGTATTCAAAGCAAGTGGAGCATGGCCAACCTTCGGACAAAGCGCTACATTGCGAATTTTTCATGGAACGGATACAACTGACCTGAGAATTGATAGTGATACTGATATAGATGAAAATCCTGAGCCAACATGGCCAAGAAACATAACGGGAATCGGATCTCAATATACAAGTTCAACATCAGTCCTTGATGATGGATATCAACTGCTCCCGAGATATTACACAGATTTTGAACCAGCAACTTCAGTCGGTGATGAAAACAATTTAATACCGGACAAAATCTTATTGTATAATAATTATCCTAATCCCTTCAATCCTTCAACTACCATCTCTTTTTCTTTGCCTGAAATGCAAGGGGTTAAGCTATCTATTTATAATATGTTAGGCGAACTCATCTCGATAGCTGCAGAAGGACTTTATACTGCAGGAAAGCATTCAGTTCAATTTAAAGCAAATGATTTAGGAAGCGGAATATATTTCTATAAATTGGAGACAGAAAAAGAAGTATTCACTAAAAAGATGCTCCTGATGAAGTAAAGCATTACTGAAAAACCTTCGTTTAGAAATGACATATCTTGACACTGCGGAAAGCTTTTAGAGATATGTCATTTCTCGACACTGCGGAAAGCTTTTAAAGATATGTCATTTCTTGATTAAAGCCTGCTTGCCTCTCTTAGCTAAACAAGGCAGGCATGGTTGAGGAGTATTTACAACCTTGTCCGATCCATAGGATTCCTTCGGAAAGGACTCCTTTGGAGAAGGTTTTAGCAATAACAACTCAACGTTCAACCTTCAAGGTTTCTTGTTGAACTCTATTATTCAACTTTAATTGTTCGCTAAACTCATTCCAATCTCCAAAGCTTCTATATTCAACGGAATTATTTTGTGATATCTTTCAGGAAATATCTCTTTTAATCCAAGTAATGTAGAGTCTAATGTTACTGTGCTTCTTACCTTTAAATATGCTCCAAGCATGATCATATTCAGGACCTTCATATTATTCAATTTCACGGCTTCTTCACTACCGGGAATAGCATAAATATTAATATCTGAACGAATTGGAGGATTAATCACATTCGTACTGTCATAAATAAGGCTTCCACCCGGTTTGATAGTCTTCTCAAACTTATCGACAGAAGGTTGATTCAACGCTACTACGGAATCAAATCTCGAAATAATAGGTGAGCTGATCGCCGAATTAGAAATAATTGTAATACAATTTGCTGTTCCACCTCTCATTTCCGGACCATAAGATGGCATAAAACAGACTTCTTTATTTTCTTTCATTCCGGCATAACAAAGTACCATTCCCATTGAGAGAACACCCTGTCCGCCAAATCCGGAAAAGATCGTTTCTTCTTTCATCACATTACTCCTTTGGCACCTTAATATCCCCCAGAGGATAAAATGGAATTAACTTTTCTGCAACAAATTTGTTTGATTCAAGCGGTGTAGATTTCCAATTGGATGGGCAATTAGAAACAATTTCAACAAGGCAAGTTCCTTTTTTTAATTTTTGGTATTCAAAACTTTTTTGAATCGCTTTCTTTGCTTTTCGAACATTACCGGGCGTGTTGACAGCTTGACGTGTAACATAATAAGCTCCGGGTAAAATTGATATCATATCGGCGATTTTCAAAGGATGACCCATGGTGCGTACGTCACGTCCATAAGGTGAAGTCGTTGAAACCATTCCTTCCAATGTCGTTGGAGCCATTTGCCCGCTTGTCATTCCATAAACAGCATTATTAATAAAAACAATTAGAAAGTTCTCGCCGCGATTTATTGAATGGATAGTTTCTGCCGTTCCAATTGCAGCAAGATCACCATCACCTTGATAAGTGAAAACAAATTTTTCAGGTAACACTCTTTTAATTCCGGTAGCAACGGCAGTCGCACGTCCATGAGCAGCCTGCTGCATATCAATGTTCATATAGTGATAAGCTAAAACCGAACATCCTACAGGTGCGACACCAATGGTTTGAGATTGTATTCCCAACTCATCAACAACTTCCATAATAATTCGATGAGCTACACCATGACCGCAGCCGGGACAATAATGCATTTCTGTATCGGTCAGTGTTTCTGGTTTTTCGTAAACTAAATTTTCCATTCTGCAAATATCTTCGGAAATGTCAATCTGTTCGTCAATCAAAGCTTCATTCTTTTCTATCATTTACTTTCTCCTTTCAGGAAAATCTTTTCGAAATATTCTAATATTTCTTCAGGAGTTGGTATTACTCCTCCCATTCTTCCATAAAATTCAACTCTTGTTCTTCCTTCAACTGAGAGACGGACATCTTCGACCATTTGTCCCGCATTCATTTCAACATCAAGAATACCTTTGACTTTTGAACTTAATGATCGAATAATATCAGTTGGAAAAGGAAATAAAGTAATCGGGCGGATAAGTCCGGCTTTAATTCCCTTCTCACGAAGTAATTCAACAACTTTTTGACTTATTCTGGCCGCGAGTCCATATGCGACAATCAAGTATTCAGCATCGTCAATTGAGAAGGACTGATACCGAACTTCGTTTTTCTTTATAGCTTTGTATTTTTCCTGCAAGCGGAGATTTATAGCTTCCATCTCATATTGATTAATATGTAAAGATGTGATGATATTTCGTTCACGGTTTTTATGTTTACCAACTGTTGCCCACGGTTTATCAACTTTTAAATCTGTAATCTGTTCAGGGAGCTCAACCTTCTCCATCATCTGTCCGATCGCTCCATCTGATAAGATCATAACAGGATTGCGGTATTTATCAGCTAAATCAAATCCAAGCCGTACATGATCAGCCGTTTCCTGAACGCTCGAAGGAGCGAGCACAATTAAATGATAATCACCGTGTCCTCCCCCTTTTGTAGATTGGAAGTAATCCCCCTGAGCGGGTTGAATTGTTCCCAAACCTGGACCACCTCGGTTAATGTTTGCAAGAAGACAGGGCAGTTCTGCACACGCGATGTATGACAAACCCTCCTGCATCAGACTGATCCCTGGGCTAGAAGAAGTAGTCATTGCTCTTTTTCCCGCACCTGCAGCACCATAGATCATGTTAATTGCTGCAACTTCACTCTCAGCTTGAAGAATGATCATATTCGTGTTTTTTCGATTAGGGATTTCACGGGATAAGTATTCAAGCACTTCCGATTGCGGTGTAATAGGGTATCCAAAATAAGCATCACAACCGGCACGGATCGCAGCTTCTGCTAATGCTTCATTTCCCTTCATCAACCTCAATTCACCCATATTAGCTTACCTCCAGTGTCATGTCTTTTTTTACATTGGTTAGTGCGGCAACCTGTTCTTTCTTGCCGTCAACTTTGCGATAGACCTTAATTATTCCTTCAGGACAAACGAGAGCACAATTAACACATCCGGTGCAATTGTCCTTTATTCGAACAACGTAATGATACCCCTTTTTATTAATCGAGTTGGAAAGTGATAATGAATCCTGGGTACAAGCAACCATACATAATTCACATCCTTTGCATTTTTCAATATCGACAAAGATATCACCTTTTGCTTTAGCCATACATTACCTCACTTTGGAATTTAACAGGAAGCTCGTTCAGATCACCAGCTGTTTCAAACGAAATTATTTTGTCGTACGTGCTTATCTGCATGATAAGAGGATCTGACAAGTGGTGCAGATTCAACAATTTTTAGTCCAATTTTTAATCCTACTTGTTCAAAATTACAAAAATCCTCAAGGGAAACAAAACGTTGGACAGGTAGGTGTATTTTAGTCGGCTGCAAATATTGACCAATCGTAACAATCTCGCATCCATGATCGTACAGATCTTGAAGAACTTCAATCACTTCATCATTGGTTTCACCTATTCCAACCATTAAACCGGATTTGGTTTTGAGTTTCTGAGACTTGAACCAACTTAAAAGTTCTAGACTTCGTGAATATTTTGCCTGCGGCCGTACAACGTCATATAAACGAGAAACGGTTTCGACATTGTGGCTTAGAATATCGGGAGGATTTTGCATGATAATTTTGAATGAACTTTCCTCGCCTCTAAAATCCGGAATTAGAATCTCGATTGCACAATTTGGATTCAGCTCTCGGATTCGCCTCACCGTCTCGGAAAATATTGAAGCTCCTCCATCCTCCAGCTCATCCCGATCAACGGAGGTTATAACACAGTGGTGTAAATTGAGTTTTTTGACCGCTTCAGCCACACGGCGGGGTTCATCCGTGTCCAAGAAGGTTGGCATGCCGGTTTTTACAGAACAAAATCCGCAGCTGCGTGTACATATATCGCCAAGAATCATAAATGTTGCTATACGATTATTCCAACATTCGGCAATGTTCGGACACCGTGCTTCTTCACAAACGGTGTTGAGATTATTTTTTTTTACTAAGTCTAAAACATCAACATAATTTTCACCGGAAGGCATTTTTACTTTTAACCATTCGGGTCTTTTGCCAAGTGAAGGTTGGGAAGTTTCAATCAGCTCCTTATATTTTTTTTGATGCGTGTTAATTCTCATATTGGATTATTTCTTAACCTTCAAATTTTTCCAAATATTCTTTTAACCGCATCATGAATTTTCCAGCTAAAGCTCCGTCCACCAAACGATGATCGTGGCAAAGTGAGATGTACATCATCGGTCTGATTGCAATCGTATCCTGTCCGTCAACCTCAATGACTACCGGTTTTTTTGTTACAGTACCGACACCAAGAATTGCTACTTCCGGTTGATTGATGATTGGGTTACCAAACAGTGTACCGAAAACTCCATAGTTCGTGATTGTGAAAGTTGAGTCTTTAACTTCATCAGGAATTAGTTTTTTATTTTTTGCTCTTGTTCCAAGGTCATACACTGATTTTGCCAAACCGACAATATTCTTCTCATCAGCATTTTTAATTACAGGGACGATCAATCCCATTGGATCGAGAGCAACAGCCATTCCGATATTAACATAATTTTTTAATATAATGTTCTTACCATCGATAGATGCATTAACGTAAGGGTAATCCTTCAATGCTTTCACAGTCGCATCAATTATGAATGGCAGATAAGTTAATTTCACTCCCTCCCTTTCAAGAAATGAATCTCTATTTTTTTGGATATAATTATATATCCTCAACATGTCAACTTCCTGGATTCCGGCAACATGAACCGAAGTATCACGGCTTTTTACCATGTGTTCCAGTATCAGCTGACGCATATTATCAAGCGGTTCGATTCGAGTCATTTCACCTGGTTGAAATTTAACAGTCTCGGTTGGGATTGCAGATTTAGATACAGTCTTTGAAACTGTCTTACCAGAAAATTTCCTTCCGGAGGAAATATAATTAAGAATGTCTTTTTTAGTTACTCTTCCACTGAGTCCCGACCCTTCGATCATTTCTAATTCATCGAAGGAGACGTTTTCTTTTCGTGCGATATTCAAAACAAGAGGTGAATAAAATTTACTTCTCTCTTCTGATTTTTCTTTCTTCTCAACTTTTATCGTTTCAGTAGAGCTTGTCCAAAGGATCCTTCGGAGTTTATCTTTTTGAATTGGCGGAACTTCAACTTTTTCTTCTCCTCCGAAGGATCCTTCGGAAAAGGATCCTTCGGATTTATCCTTTTTGGAAATTTTCAATACATATCCTGAAGGGGAAATCTTTGCAACGATCACATCAACGTCAACAGTCTCTTGTTCATTCACTAAAATTTCAGAGAGGACTCCGTCAACAGGCGAAGGGACTTCGGTATCGACTTTGTCGGTACTTATCTCAAACAGAGTCTCATCTTTTTTAATTTTATCACCAACATTTTTATGCCACTTGAGAATTGTACCTTGTGTAACGCTCTCCCCCATCTTTGGCATAATTACATCAATCAAATCCGCAACTTTTTCCTCTTTAGGAGTTTCTTTAACTTCAGGCTGACTTTCTGCTTCTGCAGCAACCTCCGAACCATTTCCGGAATCTATCACAGCAACTACAGACCCTACCGGAACGGTTTCTTGTTCGTAGACTTTTATTTCGGAAAGAATCCCTGCTGAAGGGGAAGGAATCTCCGTATCGACTTTATCGGTACTTATTTCAAAAAGTATCTCGTCCTTGCCAACTGTATCACCTTTTTGCTTGTGCCATTTGATTATCGTTCCTTCATTTATACTTTCACCCATCTGGGGCATTACGACATCGATTTTCATTTGA
>JAHJVF010000428.1 GCA_018828505.1 Bacteroidota bacterium
ACTTTTTTGATTCGGCTCATAAATTAAAGTTTTTATTTAACATAGGAATATTGATTTTATGCTCAACTGCATTTTTAATCGCACGCTCATATCCGGCGTCGGAATGGCGAACAATTCCCATTCCCGGATCGTAAGTTAAAACTCGTTCAAGTCTCTGCTCGGCTTCATCGGTTCCATCTGCAACTACAACCATTCCAGCATGAATTGAATAACCCATCCCTACACCACCTCCATGATGAACTGAGACCCAGCTTGCACCTCCGATTGCATTAAGTAAAGCATTTAATATGGGCCAATCGGCAATTGCATCACTTCCATCGAGCATGGCTTCGGTTTCGCGGTTTGGAGATGCGACTGAGCCGCAATCCAAATGATCCCGCCCGATAACGATTGGTGCTTTGACTTTTTTATCTCGCACAAGCTGATTAAATATTTTTCCCATTTTTGCTCGTTCACCATATCCTAACCAGCAGATTCTTGCCGGCAAGCCCTGGAAATGAACATGCTTCTGTGCCAGGTCTATCCAACGAACAAGAGATTTATTATCAGGAAATGTTTTTATTAATGCTTCATCCGTTACATAAATATCTTCCGGATCGCCGGAAAGTGCAGCCCATCTGAAAGGTCCTTTACCGTCACAAAATAAAGGTCGAATATATTCAGGAACAAAACCGGGAATATCAAACGCATTACTTACTCCATTTTCAAGTGCTTCACCGCGAATATTATTTCCATAATCAAAGGTGATGCTTCCACGCTTTTGAAATTCGAGCATCGCTTTTACGTGGGTAACAATCGATTTTTTTGAAAGCTCAATATATTTTTCCGGATCAGCTTTTCGAAGCGAAAGAGCTTCTTCATAGCTCATTCCAACCGGGACATATCCATTTAATGTATCGTGAGCAGATGTTTGATCGGTTAATACATCGGGAATTATTTTCATCTCAAGGATTTTTGGAAGAACTTCAGCAGCGTTTCCAAGCAAACCAATTGAAAATCCTTCCTTCTTCTCTTTTGCTTTTGAGATTTTGTCGAGAGCTTCATCCAAATTATCAGTCATGTAATCGAGATAACCGGTCTTCAGTCTTTTTTCAATTCGAGATTTATCGACTTCAACTCCCAGAAATGCCGCACCGTTCATTTTTGCTGCCAGTGGTTGAGCTCCGCCCATCCCGCCGAGTCCGGCTGTCAATAAAAATTTCCCTGCAAGAGTACCATTGAAATATTTGTCTGCACAAGCAGCAAAAGTTTCATATGTTCCTTGTAAAATCCCTTGCGTACCGATATAAATCCAGCTTCCAGCAGTCATCTGTCCGTACATGATCAATCCGAGGGCTTCGAGTTTTCGAAATTCATCCCAAGTTGCCCACTTGGGAACTAACATGGAATTTGAAATGATCACACGTGGAGCATTCGAGTGAGTTTTGAATACTGCAACCGGTTTTCCGGATTGGATTAATAATGTTTCATCATCATCAAGATTTTTTAATTCACTTACAATCGCATCGAAACATTCCCAGTTTCTGGCAGCTTTGCCGATCCCACCATAGACGATTAGTTCCTCAGGTTTCTCAGCAACATCCGGATCAAGATTATTCATTAACATTCTTAGGGCAGCTTCTTGAATCCAGCCCTTTGTATTTAGGGTCGTCCCGCGAGGTGCATTAATTATTCTTTTGCTCATCTTTTATCGTTTCTTAAAATGGTTATTCAGTAATCCCTCATATTGACTGATAAGCGATTTGTACATCCATCTTTTAAAGAACCAGGATTTTTTAATTGCATCTTTATATTGCTTTAGGTTTTCAGTCAATTGTGTTTCAAGTCTCTTTGATTCTTCTTTTGTTAGTTTAATTACGTCCTGTGACGAAGATAACTTTTCGGCAATGTTCTGGTAAATCCTAATCTCACCTGCATACTTGCTATCTCCTTCTATCTGTTTAAGGATCTGTTTTGTTAAAGTGGATAATATTTTCTTATCTGTCGAACTGAATTCAAAGTTGTAGTTTCTAAATAGTGGTTTCATTTTTCTCTTCTTATTTGAATGATAGCAATTTTTCGCGAGTCTTCTGATAACCCGGTTTGATTATGTCGTAGATGTATTTTATTCTCTGTGTATAAGGGATGAATGCACTTTTCATTGCATTGATGGTGAGCTTTTCCATATCATCCAGCCCAATTCCGAAAACATCTGCAGCGATTTGAAATTCATTTGTCATAGTCGTATTGCTCATCAATCTATCATCGGTGTTTAAGCACACACGGAATTTATATTTATAATAAATATCGAACGGATGCAATTCAAGACTTTTAACGGCACCTGTATGGACGTTGCTAAGCAAGCAGATTTCAAGCGGAATTCTTTTATCGAGAACGAATTGTGCAAGTGTTCCCATCGATATTAATTCACCATCTCGAATGACTATGTCTTCAATCAAGCGGGTAGCATGACCAATTCGGTGAGAACTACACCATTGAAGTGCCTGCCAGATAGATTCTTTCCCAAAAGCTTCGCCAGCATGAACGGTAATATTGAAATTCTCTCTTTGAATATATTGAAATGCTTCAATGTGCTTTTTTGGGGGGTAGCCGCCTTCTTCACCGGCAAGATCAAATCCAACAACACCTTTATCCCGGAAATCAACTGCTAACTCAGCCATCTCAAGTGAAAGTTTCATATTTCTCATGGCACTGATTATCAGACCGTAACCGACACCATATTTTTGTTTTCCCTTTTCAAGTCCATTTAAAACAGCTTGAACAACTTCCTCCCAATGAAGCCCTTTACCTGTGTGAAAAACCGGAGCGAACCTTGTTTCAATGTAAACAACTCCGTCGTTGTACATATCTTCGATCATTTCAAATGCAACACGTTCAAGAGATTCTCTTGTCTGCATTACACCACATGTGTGAGCAAAACCTTGTAAGAACTCAACAAGATTTCCTTTATTTGCTCCTCGGTGGAACCATTCTGCAAGCTCACCGGGATCAGAAGTTGGCAGTTTGTTGTATTTCATATCCTTTGCAAGTTCTATGACAGTTTGAGGGCGTAATCCGCCATCGAGATGATCATGTAATAACACTTTTGGGACTTCTTTTATTCTATCATAAATTTCTTTTTTCAAAATTCACCCTTTTTTTGTAATTGGAATATTCCGTTTGAAGGAGTAATTTTCTTAACATAAGTTTAGGTCAATTCTAACTAACTATAACAAATTTATGCAAAAGGGGAGGGAAATTCAATTTTGAAAGATTGACAAAATTTTTATGTCCGATAGCATTATTAAATCCAGATTGTTCAAAGGTAAAAAGTTCTATTCAATTGAAATGACATATCTCAAGTTGCAAAACGGATTTTAGAGATATGTCATTTCTCTTAAATATTAAATCTTCAAGATTTTATCAACTTCTTTTTTATCGAGGTCCATCACATATGGAATTCCGGTGATCTCTGCTGATTCTTTAGTGAGGCAGGCAAGATCATCACGCGTCATATACTCAAGTGTGAATTTCCTGCTTCCGCACATAAGCTGACGTAGTCCTTGAGCTAATCGTTCATAATAAGTATAGAGTCCTAAAGCTCCTGTAGGAATTTCTTTAAATTCTTTATCACCAAGCTCTTTTCTAAGTTCGGTAGCTGTTACAAAAATTTCATCGACTGATCTTCCAAAACGTTCGATGTAAACAGGAAGCTGACCATCCTCAAGAGCTCGGCCAATAGTTTTTCCAACCATAGCTGCGGCAATTGGGGCTCTTGCCATTCCAATGAGTTTTGTATAAGGGGCGCCAAGCGCCAGACCTTTAAAGATTTGATCCTCAAAAGTGAATCCGCCTGCAAAAGCAACTGCCGGAACGTAATGTCCTTTGTCTGCTAATCTCTTTACATAGTTATATGTTAAAGAATGCAGTTCAAGAGGCGGAACACCCCATTCGTTCATCATTCGCCACGGGCTCATTCCGGTTCCTCCTCCAGCGCCATCGACTGTGAGAAGATCAATTTTATATTTCGAACAAAACATTATTGCGCGAGCAAGATCGAGGGGTCGGTATGCACCGGTTTTTAGAAAGATATATTTTGCGCCTGCTTTTTTCACTTCTTCGACTCTTTTGGCAAAACCTTCTTCCGAAACCATTCCAATTCTTGAATGTCTTTCAAATTCTGCAAATGCCCCCTTCTCAAATGCTTGGATGACATTTGGATCAGTTGGATTTGGAAGAACTATATACCCGCGCTCATAAAGCAACTGAGCTTTTTTGAGGTCTCTAATCTTAACTTCACCACCGATGTTTTTTGCACCTTGCCCCCATTTTAATTCGACAATCTCGACACCTAATTTTTCGATTGCATATTCCTGAACCCCGAGTCGTGTATCTTCAACATTTGCCTGAAGAATGATGGCACCATAACCATTGCGTTTAAAGTCGTTGTAAAGCTTTACTCTACGTTTTAGATCAACCGTGTCAATAACTTTACCATTTTTTATCACAGATTCAGTGTCCATACCTGCAACATTTTCACCAATAGTCAATCCGGTTCCGGCAAGTGCCGATCCGATTGCTAATCCTTCCCAATTATTCTTGGCGATGTTCGTTGAACCGATTCCGGGAATGATCCACGGGTATTTAAATTTGATTCCATTATCATGTCCAAATTTAACTTCGAGATTGACGGCAGGGAAAATAGCTTTATCACTATCTGCTTCAATACCTGAAGCACCAATAACTCCCCCCATGATGTTCAGGTGAGAATAATCGGCAGGATAAACTTTTTCAGAAGCAGTAGTGATTACACCGAACGGTTGAGGATAAATAACTTCATGTCCTCTGTAAGCGGATTTACCTATTTCACACATCCCAATGCAACCGTCGATGCAAGTAACGCACATACCGGAAGAGGGAGTGATACTGCCGTCAGTTCTGTTTTTTGTTAATGTAGCTGCAGACGAATTAATTCTTGAATACGACATTTATTTTACTCCTTTATTTTCTAAATCTATTATTTCACACGCTACACATGGATCCATGTAGCACATCATATTTTGAAATTGTTCTTTTTCAACACAAGGCGGAGAAATATTTGCACATCCGCCGCAAACCGCTTTTTCCGGATCAATATAGGTACACCTGAGTTGGCAGGCAGGGCAGACGTAAATACATCCTCCGCAAAGCCTGCATTCTTCAGATTTTATATCGAAAGGTGTACCAATGCTTCTTTTTTCACCTCGACCTCTGAAACCGATGGCTTTGGCAGCCATTTGTTCTTTGCACATTCTAACACATAAACCGCAAAGAATACAATCTTCATATTCTTGTTTGAACCTTTGCTGTCTAACATCATATTTCGAAGCGATGTCCTGTATTATTTTTGATTGCGGGCAGGAAGCTAATAACAACTCGATCACCATTTTTCTTGCACGCATAACACGAGCAGTTGCAGTTTTAACCTTAAGCCCTTCTTCGGCAGGATAAGTACATGAAGAAACCAGCTTAGCTTTTTCGCCTTCACCGATCTCAACAACACACAATCTGCACGCACCATAAGGACTTAGCCCTTCCATATAGCATAATGTTGGAATTGGAAATCCTAAAAACTGTGCGGCTTCTAAGATCGTACTTCCTTTTTCAACGGAGACTTGCAATCCATTTATTTTTAGAGTAATCATATAACACTCTCCTCAACTTTTTGAGCCTGCCTTGTGCAGGCTTTTTCCTTATCCGGTGAATATGTGAACTCGAGATCACATCTTAGACATCTGCTTGCTTCATATTTAGCTTCTTCATTCGATAAAACTAATTCAACTTCATCTAAGCTTTTCTTTCTTTTCTCCAATGCGATAGTTGGCAGCTTGACTCTTGCGGCTTGCGACAATTCCTCGATTCCATTTCCATTTAATGGGGGAACATAGACCTTTGGCAAGTTGACCTCAATAGGTTGTTTTAATTCTTGCTCTTGCAAATATCTATCGATCATTAGTGCGGCTTTCTTACCTGCGGCTATTGCTTCAACAACTGTTTTAGGTCCGGTTACAACATCACCACCAGCAAATACTCCTTTTCGATTTGTTTGAAGAGTCTCTTTATCTACAATCAGCATTCCCCATTTATCGACTTTTATTCCCATATCGGATATGTAAGCAACATCGGGAGTATCACCAATTGTGACAATTAACGTATCAAAAGATAAAACTTCTTCAGAGCCGGGAATAGGAACCGGATTTCTTCTTCCGCTTGAATCTAATTCTCCCAATTCATTTTTTACGATCTCAACTCCGGAAAGCTTTCCATCTTTGGAGAGAATCTTTACCGGTGAAACTAATGTTATCAAACTGACACCTTCTTCGATTGCAGCATCGATTTCATGCTGTAGTGCAGGCATCTCCTGTCTTGTTCTTCTGTAAAGCACTGTAACGCTTTCAACGGCATCATGTCTTAAAGAGACTCTAGCAGCGTCAATTGCCGAATCGCCGCCGCCAATTACACCGACTTTCCCTTTAGCGAGGTTTTCACCTTTCAAATTGAAATGCTTCAAGAACTCGATCGCCGGGTAAACGCCTTCCAAATCTTCTCCTTCGATGTTAAGAAGCTTGCTTTTGTGCGCACCCATCGCAAGGAAAATCGCTCTGTAACCGTCGTTCAATAAACTATCAATTGTAATATCCTTTCCCATTTCAATATTGTACTGAATATTTATGTTTGAATCGAGCAATGAATCTATTTCTTTTTTGATTACATTTCGAGGCAGTCGATATTCCGGGATACCACAGGTCAGCATACCGCCTGCTAAATTTTCTTTTTCGAAAATATCAACTTTGTATCCCTTAAGAGATAAATAATGTGCGGCAGTTAGTCCACCCGGTCCGGAACCGATTACTGCTACTTTAAGTTTGTTCGCATCTTTTAATTGCTTTCGTTGAGGTTTATAGATTGAAGGCTCGATCTGGTCAGTAATGAACCGTTTCAATGCACGAATAGCGATTGCATCTCCTCCGCTTGTTCCGGCACGACACTTGTACTCGCATGGATGACTGCAAACCCTTGCACATACAGATGGAAATGGATTAGCTTCTCTGATCGCAAAATATGCTTGTTCGTACTCACCGCGGGCAATGTGTGCGATATATCTCCAAGCTTCAGTTCCTATTGGGCAAGTAGATTGACACGGGGCACCAACAAGCTCTCTACAGACAGCGGCTCTGCATTTTTTTTGTTGAATGTGTTCCATGTATTCATCTTTAAAGTAAAGCAAGGTTGATAGAACTGGATTGGAAGCTGTTTGTCCGAGGCCACACATAGTAGTGTCTTTGACAACAATCGCAAGTTCTTCCAACAATCCCAGTTTATCAATTGTGGCTTGACCTTTTGTGATATCATCAAGGATCTCGAACATTCTTTGAGTTCCTTTACGGCACATAAAACATTTTCCACACGATTCATCTTTCAGAAAATTCATAAAATATTTTGCAATATCTACCATGCATGTGTTTTCATCCATCACGATCATTCCGCCGGAGCCCATAATAGTGCCGGCTTTGCTTAATGTGTCGTAATCAATCGGTAGATCAAACTTATTAACCGGGATACATCCTCCTGAAGGACCACCGGTCTGAACTGCTTTTAATCGAGTTCCTTTTACTGAACCACTACCGATCTCGAAGACAATGTCTTTAATAGGAGTGCCCATTGGAACTTCAACTAATCCTGTGTTCTTTACTTTACCCACAAGACTGAAGATTTTTGTTCCGGAATTATTTTTTGTTCCAATTTCAGTAAATTTTTGTGCGCCCATATCAATTATCACAGGTATGTTTGCCCAGGTTTCAACATTGTTTATTACCGTTGGCTTTCCATAAATTCCTTTTTCGATTGGGAATGGAGGTCTTTGCACCGGTTCGCCCATAAAACCTTCGATCGATTTGATCAAGGCGGTTTCTTCACCGCACACGAAAGCACCTGCACCTCTAACAATTTTTATGTTAAAAGAAAAATCAGTCCCTAAGATATTATTCCCAAGGAAGCCAATCTCACCAGCAACTCTTAATGCAATGATCAAATGTTTAATTGCAAGCGGGTATTCATTTCGGGCATATATAATTCCTTCGTTTGCACCCGTTGCGAAAGCGCCAATCATCATTCCTTCAATTATGCTGTGAGGATTACCTTCCAGTAGACTGCGATCCATATACGCACCGGGGTCACCTTCGTCTGCATTGCAGACAAGGAATTTTCCATCCGTCCCGCCTGACTTTTCGAGTTCTGTGTGGCGGGCAGGCAACTGACGGACATTTTTTTGATTGGACAGAAGCTCCCATTTCTTTCCTGTTAAGAATCCGGCGCCTCCTCGTCCGCGCAAACCGGATTTAATTATCTCGTCGATTACCCATTTGGGATCATCCTTATGAAGAACTTTCACATACGAGGAATAACCTCCGGCTTCTATGTAGTTATATATTCTTATCGGATCAACTTTTTCATTTCGTGAAAGTAAAATCCGATTTTGTTTTTTAAAGAAAGGTATTTCATCTTGCGTTTGAATTCTTTTGCCTGTTTTAGGATCCAGAAATAACAATTCTTCCACGATCTCATCGCGGGAAATTGCCTTAATAATGTCAGGAATATCCTTAATTGAAACTTTTGGATAGAAGATTCTCCCCGGTTCAATTAGTAATGAAGGTTCCATTTCGCAGAACCCATGGCATCCTGTGATGCGTAATTTAATTTTTCTTGTCAGGTTTTTGTTTATAATTTCTTTTTTAACAATTCGAATCAGGTCATTTGCACCGCTTGCTTGTCCACAAGTACCTGCTGAAATTACTATTGTTGGTAGATCTGTCATCCCATCGGTTGAAACGAGACTCTGCAAAGAATAGAAATCAGAAAAAGTTTTAAGTCTGTTCATTTACCATTCCTAAAGTTTTGTTAAAAATTTATTTCTGCTAAATCAAGTATGTGCCACTTACAGCCGCGCTTTGAACATATCTGAACCATTCCTCCGCCGCGGACTACCATCGGTACAGTAATTGAACTGCATTCCGGACACAGTGCACCTCCGCGTAATTCAGCGTGACAATGTGGACAGAAGAAATTAACAACAACTCCTTGCGGTATTTCATATTCTGATTCAGTATTGAAACTGCCATAAAGACTTGAAAGCCGCAGCCAGCCATGCTTTCTTTCGAAAGATGATGTGACTTTTATTGATGGATACTCATCAATCTTATGTTCAGAATCCATCAGAGTGTGATTGCATCGTGCGCAGCTGATTTCAAGAGGAAAGATTCTTTCGTCGGTTTTGATCTCAACTCGATCAAGACCTTCATCAGTTTTTTTGATGATCTGTTTTACCTTTGGTGTAACTACTTTTGAAAAATAATGACCATCGGATACGACAATAGGTCCTAATGCACAGGCACCAAGACAAGCAACTGTCTCGAGAGTGAACTTTTTATCTTCTGTAGTATCACCTGGTTTGATGCCAAGCTGTGTTTCGAATTCTTTTTGAATATTGGGACCTCCCCTCACGTGACAAGCTGTACCAAGACAGACACAAACTAAATGTTTCCCCCTTGGCTTCAAGCTGAATGATTTATAGAAAGTTGCAACTCCATAAATGTCAACCAAAGATTTACCGGTTTCCTTGGCAACTTTTTTGAGCTCAGCTTCGGGGAGATAGCCGTGATCGGCTTGGATAGATTCGAGAATGGAGATTATTCCATCTCTGATTGGAACGGAAGGCTCTTCAATTTTGGAATGAGATTCTTGAGCCATTTATTTTCTCCTTAGATTATTGAGTAAAGTGGCTGAGCAATATCAGCCGTTATCTTACTTTCCAGCTCCCGCTTAGAAAAATACTCATAAAATCTACCTAGTCGAAGAAAAACTAATCACTAGGTTTAATAATTATACCAATGTTTTTATGTCCATTGATTTTTACGGTTATAGGTTTTTCAAAATGTAAATGATGCATGTAATTCATCCTTTCTTTTGGATGTTGATTTAACAACCAGTCCCAATCGATAAATCCCATCGAACTTGATGAATTAACTGTGAAGTAACCAATTTTAAATGAAGTAATATTCTGAAAGAAATGCGATCCTTGAGAAGGTGTAACTGAAAAATCTTTAAACCCTGATTCTACGATCACACTCGCACCTGAAATTTGATCCCATGTAACCGGAATGCCAATCCATGGGTCAAGACTTCCCCAACGCCCGACACCAATCAAAATGTAAGGTCTCTTCTGTGACAATAATTTTGAATTTAATTGACTCACCTCAAAGGCGGCTTCTTTGCTTTTACCGCGATCGAATTTCTGATAGTCAACAACCACAATATCATGAATACCGCTTATTACTCCATTGCCTAATACATGTTCACTTTGACAGATGAGGTCTTCTTTTTTAACATCTTTAAAATCAAGCTCTTCAAGCTCATGGCTGATAACCATAGGTCTCATTTGGAGTAATGCAAATTCCTTAGGTTGATCGGGGGGGGGACTCATATTCACTGCAAATTCAATTTCAACATGAGTTCCCATTCCCCACGAACCTCTTTCACAAATTAGATCGAGAATCTCAGCAAGTGGAAAGACAGCATGTTTTAATATTGGTGCGAAGGTAACAACACGCGTACCGGGTCGGGAAATTCCATCGTAAATTGCTGCATTTTCCGGTGAATATGTTGAGGCGACGTAGGAGAGGGTCATGTCTTTTTCAGCTTTTGATAACTCAAATTTTTGGACAAAACCATCGGGGGTTAAGAAATTATCTGAATCAAGTCGTCCATTAAGATTTAAAGCGAAAAATTCCTGTTGAGAATTTTTGATAGTTTCCTTTGTCGAAAAGAATTGCAGTAAATGATGTGGATATTTTGGGCAAAACCTAACAGCGATTCCACCGTCGACGACCTGTTTACCCAAGCCCAAAGCTACAAGAGCTATTCCATCAGAAGACTTCTGAGGAGGTACGGGGTAAAAATTATATGATTTGGCAACACCTGCGAAATCAGGATAAAATTGCTCCTCGTGTTCTGAACCGACTAACCGCTGAACTATCACAGCCATTTTTTCTTCTTCGAGTCTATATGAAGTTGCTTTCATATAGTCTTTCGCATTGCGGAAGAAGGTCGAAGCATAAACGCATTTGATGCACGCAAGCAATTCCCTTATTCTAACTTCTTTGTCCTCATCATTATTCGGGATCATATACGTCTGATAGACTCCGGCAAAAGGTTGGAATTGAGAATCTTCTAAAACACTCGAAGATCTTACAGCAAGTGGACCTTTCATTATATCGAGAAAATCAGAAAGCTGGTTCGTTACTTCGACAGGGAATTTACTTGCTTTAAGAAATCTTTTTGTCAGTTCGTCATCGCTGATATCGCTAAATACAAGCTTGCTTAGATTATTTTCCTCCATAAAGAAATCGAAAGTATCAGTAGCAATTACAACTGCAGAAGGAACAGAGACCTCAACGTCAGAAAATTTGTAACGGATATTATGATTGTTAATAAGCGTGTTGATAAATCCCAGCCCTCTTGCTTTTCCGCCTAACGATCCGGAACCAACACGAGCAAAACTATTTTTAGGATCGAACGATTCTTTATTAAAGTCTGTAATGATTCCGCGTTGTCTTAATTTTTGATAATCTTTAAAAGCGTTTATTAAATCTTCTCTTAATCCGGTAACCGAATCGAAATCAGTGACTTTTTGAGGTCGCAATCGATGTGCAAGCCAAAATTCAGTACGAGCTTTTAGCCATTTTGAAAAATGATTTCTTGAGGCATGAAATTCGATACTTTCATCGGGAACAATCCTTAACTGTTCTTCAAGAGTAAACAAGTTATTCGCTTTACCAACAACATCACCATTGGGCGTTTGAAAAATAAAATCACCGAAACCGAAATTTTTTAACATAAAATCTCTTAATTCCTGAAGAAGCCAGGGAGAACCTTTTAATAGAAATGCGGCACCTATTTTATGAGCCTTTTCCGCATAATCCGGGTTACTCGATTGAAGAAGTATTGGAATATCATAATGTCGCCTTTTAACTTCTTCTGCAAATTTAATCCCGGCTTCAGGGTCCTTAGTACCTTGCCTCTTGAAGTTAATATCAGAGATGACGCCAAGCACATAATCTTCATACTTCTCATAGTAGTCCATTGCTTCATCGTATGTAGTAGTAAGTAAGATTTTGGGGCGTGCTCTCATACGTAAAAAGCGGTGAGTCAAGCTCACTCCTTCCGAGATCAAGCGTTGTGATTGCTTGAATATTTCAGTGTAAATTAATGGAAGGTACGCTGAGTAAAATTTGACATTATCCTCGACTAAAAGGATTGATTGAACACCGACATTTTTTGTATCCTCTTCAACATTAAGTTTGTCTTCAAGATATTTTATTATTCCAATTAAAAGTCGGTAATCACCCTGCCAAATAAATATTTTATCAAAAATTGATGTATCGTAATTAGTTACTAATTCTTTTTGTTCTCTATTGTCATAAGCTAATAAAACGATAGGAGTATTTATTCCGGATTCGCGGATCATCTTAGCGAATTTAATAACGTGCATATCTTCGATATGAAGCGTTGCAATAATTAAATCGAAATTATTTTTTGACGCAAGTTCCGTTCCTTCAGAACCGGTAGTTACCTGCGTAATTTCTGGGGCGTGGCTTAAATTTAAGTCTTGATACTCTTGACGAATCAGATCGTACAACCGTCCATCTTCTTCAAACAAATAATAATCATATTGGCTTGAAACGAGAAGGATATCGCGTACCTTCACCCGCATCAATTTTTGAAATTTTTTTAGGCGGCTGCCGAAATTATCTTCGCTGAAATCCTTATATATAGTAGTCATATTGCTTTGACTTAATTTACAAAATCTATGGGAATTTTACTTCTGATTTTATTTCAGATCGATTGAATGTATCAAGAAAATTTTTGAACTGGAATATAAATACGAATTATATATCTATACCCGATTTGTTTTTATTTCACCCGCCTTCGGCGGGTTTTGAATATGCTTTGAACTATTTTCTATTAACATTCCCGCCTGCCTTTTGGAGCTGAACAAGGTGGGCGGGTCGTTCCTACGGAACGAGGTTGACCGGGAAGTAAGAATTTGTCACTCTTGAGGTGGTCCAAGAAGTAACATTTGGTGTCACCCTGAGCTTGTCGAAGGGTGGCATTTATTGAAAAATGGTCAGATTTCGACAAGCTCTATCTGACAGATTATGTTTTAATTTACTTTTCAGACATCTTTAAAGTCGAATTTTTTCAATGTTCAAAGATTTTTCGTCGCTCCGCTCATCGAAATGACTTTCAATTACAAATTTGTAACACCCTGCAAAAGTGGGTGAAATAAAATCTTTTGGTGAGTGACATGACCATTCTTAATACCCAAATAATGGTTTTTGTGCGAATGCATGCCTTCGGCAGAAGTTCTATCGAGAATTTCAAATTAATGGAATTGAGGTTATCAGTAATCCAACAACCTCTAAAAATATATTAAACCAGCCCTTGGTCGAGCATTGCATCGGCTACCTTAAGAAAGCCTGCGATATTTGCACCATTCAAATAATTGCCCGGCGTTCCGAACCGCTCGGATGTTGCCACGCAAGTATCGTGTATGCTTTTCATGATTTGTTGGAGTCTTTGATCGACTTCCTCTTTTGGCCATGGTAATCGCATACTGTTTTGTGACATTTCTAAACCGGAAACCGCAACTCCGCCGGCGTTAGATGCTTTACCCGGTGCATAGAGTATTTTTGCTTCCTTGAAAATTTTGTAGCCATCGATAGTTGTCGGCATATTGGCGCCCTCACATACACATTGACATCCATTCTTCACAAGCTCCTTCGCATCCTCTGCATCTAATTCATTTTGAGTTGCACAGGGTAATGCGACATCCACTTTTACACTCCAAGGACGTTTCGTTGGGAAAAATTCGACTTTAAATTTTTCAGCATAATCTTTCACTTCATCTTTTGCACTTGCACGGAGCTTTAACATGTATTCGATTTTTTCACCTTTAACTCCATCCGGATCATAAATGAATCCATCAGGTCCCGAAAGCGTAACAACTTTTCCACCGAGTTCATTTACTTTTTGCACTGCACCCCAAGCTACATTTCCAAATCCTGAGACCGAAACAATCTTTCCGTCAAAATTCATTCCTTTTGCTTTTAACATCTCTTGAGCAAAATATACAACGCCAAATCCTGTTGCTTCCGGTCTTATTAGCGAACCACCCCAACTGATCCCTTTACCGGTTAAAACTCCTGTAAACTCGTTTTTTAATCTTTTATACTGCCCAAAAAGAAATCCTATTTCTCTTGCACCAACTCCGATGTCACCGGCTGGAACATCAGTATTAGGTCCGATGTGACGGAATAATTCAGTCATAAAGCTCTGACAAAATCGCATAACTTCATTATCGCTCTTTCCTTTGGGGTCGAAATCAGAACCTCCTTTTCCACCACCCATCGGCAGGGTTGTTAGACTATTCTTAAAAACCTGTTCGAATGCTAAAAATTTGAGAATGCCCAGCGTCACGGAAGGGTGAAATCTTAATCCACCTTTATACGGACCGATCGCATTATTCATTTCTATTCTAAATCCTCGATTAACATGAACTTCGCCGCGGTCATCCATCCAAGGTACACGGAATAAAATAACTCTTTCAGGTTCAACCATTCGTTCAAGAATTTTTGCTGAACGATATTCTGGATGTCTTTCAAATACCGGTTCAAGAGATGAAGTAACCTCATCAACTGCCTGATGAAACTCAGGTTCACTTGGATTTTTTGCCTTTACCTCTGTCAAAATTTTCTTAGTATAATCTGACATTTTTTCCTCTGCTGCTTTTTATGATTTGATTTTGTTTTTCAACTGCTGGATAGAAAATTGATAGGAATATTCAATAAATTCTACAAGATGACGTTTTTGAAAATTCTACTTTCATCAAGATTTCTTCCAAAATTTCTATACAAATTTAAGCATTGCAGTTTTTCTTTACAAGAATGATCGAAATCAAGCGAACCCAAATTTTAATAAATAGACCACAGATAATACGTACCTGTTCCAGCAGGCAAGTTAAACGGATTTTCGCAGATTTTTTTTTTGATATTTAAACTTTCCGAAGGTCGAAGACCCCTTTGGGGAGTCCTTTGGACAACCCCTAAATCCAAGGGTTACCAAAAAGTAATTATTTTTGTCACACTGAGTCCGTCGGCTGACGGATCGAAGTGTGATTTTTATATAAAATTGTTAGGTTTCGATCCTCCTGCGTGTCTGTTGCAGAACCGAAGACGATTAATTTTCTTCGCGGCTCTTCGCGATGAATTCTTCGTGTCCGTTAGCTAACGGACTTCGTGAAAGGAGTTTTTTTACACGAAGTTACACTGGCGAAGCCATCCCTTTCGGGAGAAGATGACACGCGACATAGTCGTCCCTTTGGGAAAGTCCCACGAAGAAATAGATATGCAACAAGCTCCTGCGTCGGGCAGGCAAGTTCGACCTGACAAATTTCTACTTTTTAGACGCCCACAATATTATGGGAAGAGTTCGAAAATATTCTAAATTGACGAATGTGGTTATTAGCAACAACTTGTTATGTGTACAAGAGAATATGATATACTAAATAATAAGTTATTAGATTTTTAATTAAGTATAGGGAAACCTACTTTACTTCTAATTTCGTTTACATTTTGTTTAATTTCATTAATGCTGCTCGGAGAAAGTATAGACCAAAGATCATTACATATTTTATCAAAATTTTTCACAAGTTGATTAAATAATCTTTCATCGCTATTATCAAAAAGCTTTACTTTTTGGCCCACACCACTAAAAAATACTTGATTAACATTTTGAATTTTATCGTCAATATTTATACTTTTTTCTAATAATTTCTGTTTTGTCATAGTTTCAAATATTGATAATGTAAATTCCCCATCTATATTTATATCATTTTCTGAAAAAACTAATTTCCCAACCTTAGACTCTTCTCTAAGCTTGCCAGTATGTAAATTAATTTTATTACTAATTTTAATAGCAAAATAACTTCCTTTTTTATCTGAGTAGACCATATCGTCTGTATCTGAAACTGTATCTAAAATATCAATACCACGTAAACCAAAAACTTTGATAATTTGGTCATTTAATGAAGAATTAAATTTTTTGTGTATATCATTATCTAGGAAATCATTTTTTAAATCGCTTTTGATCAGTACGGCATATACGTTTTTTAATTTTTTGTAACTTTTTGTTGGTACATATGAAAAATTACTAATGATATCATCACTCGTGGGAATGTATGTTTTTTGAATAGCATCACATTCAGAGTATGCATTTTCAATATATTCTAATGTAATATTAT
>JAHJVF010000429.1 GCA_018828505.1 Bacteroidota bacterium
AAGCGAAGAGAAATCTTAAATAACAATTCGTTTTAAGACTTCTCCCTTCGGTCGAAGTGACATTTTTCCTAATCTGCAACAGCCTGCGAAGGTAGGAACAACAATGTTTTTTATTTAACTAAACCTGAACACCACATCAATGCCGCATAGTTTAAAGGTGTCCGGTTGTCCGAAGGACTCCTTTGGAGATTTGCTGGTTATACCGGAATATCTCTTTTCAAATAAAACAAACACAGAATATCGCACTTGATTGTGCACTTTTTATTACACATATTATGTGCAATAATTTACCATAGGAATGATTATGTCTTCTGTTCAATCTCAAAATAAAAAAGAACGGTTGAGTTTTTTTGTTAATTCAGAATTATCAAACAAAGTCAATAAAATCTCAAAGCAAACTAATTTAACTGTGAGCGAAATAGCTAGAAAAGCTTTACAAAATTTCATTGACCAAGTTGAGAAAGAGAAAATTGAAAAAGAACTTGAAGCTGGATATAAAGCCAATTATGATTATTACCTAAAATCTCAAGAGGAATGGAAATATGCAGATAAAGAATAAAACCGGAATAATTGATCCGCTCCTCAGAGGAGATGTTTATCTTGTGAATCTAGATCCAATTATTGGAAAAGAAATTGGCAAAGCTCGACCCGCAGTCATAATTCAAAATGATATTGGTAATAAATTTAGTCCCGTTACAATAATTGCTCCTATTTCAAGCGTAAAAGAGATAACAAAACCTCTCCCTATTATGATATTTCTTGAAAAAGGAGAAGGTGGATTAAAAGAAGAAAGTTATGTTGACTGCGGACAAATCCGGACAGTGGATAAAGATGAAAGATTACTCACCAAATTTGGATCTTTAAATAAATCAAAAATGCTTGAGATCGACAAAGCACTAAAGATTTCTCTTTCGCTCCAGTAATTCAAAGAACAGGTTAAAGCACTAACAATTACTGAACCGGTATAACGGCATTGTTTTTAAGCCGCCGCCATCCGTCAGCTGACGGACAACAATGCAGCTTTTAAAACAAACGCCAATAATTATTTATAAATTCGTTTTGTTTAGGGGGTGAGATAATAAACTGATAATTTTCACTCCCTTTCTTTATCACAATAATTCAAGCAACAAAAAGAATATTAGTATTTCTATCTCACCCCCTAAACTACATTCAAAGAGCAACTAACTTTTACAACGCAACTTTATAATTACACAAATGCCGCAACGTTTGAAGCGGTTGGCTTGAAGAACGGGTTAGCCGCTACCTAATTAGATAAAAAATCTTCTACTTCTTTTCCAGTTACTTTTTTGAAGAATATATCTTTTAGAAAATCTCCAAATGATTTCTTACTTTCTGAGAAATGTTTCTTTAAATAATTATAAAGCAGCAGCGAATACTTCATGCTACCGCCGTTCGTTGATTTCAGATATTCTATCGCACCTTGATCAGTCCTAAGGCCAAGTTTTACAGAAATATAACACTCCGCTGCCACTATATAAAATTCATCTTTACTTGAATACATCTGATGAAGCAGTATATCTTCTTGTTCAAACAACTTTTTGGATTTGTTTACTAAATTATCATGCAACTTAATATAATCCGGTTTAAATATTGAGAAGGAATGTAATAATTCGTGTATATGACCCAGTACAAAATAATCTGTTTCTTCAATTGACCAGCTCCCCATCATATTATAAGGCAGCTTAAATCCATTCGGGTATGCATAATAGATGTAATATACGGTCGATGAAGAATCTTCTTTTGGCGGAATTCCAATAAATTTGTCAACCTCTTTTTTTAAGATTTCCGGACTATACTTTTTAAGTTCTTTTTGTTTTAATGCGATGTCTTTTTGCATTCTAAAAGAGAGGAACTTCCAATCCTCTTCCCATCCTTTTTCTTTCATTTTATTTAATACAAAGATTAATTTATCCTTCACTAAAAGAATTCTATCCACATCTTTCATCGTTGCTATATGACGCATATCATTTATCGCAAGACTTTTTTCAGAGACAGTTTTTTTTAATAAATCTTCATTTTTCAAGAAAGTGATAATATCGTCTATTGAATTAGCCTCAACAAAAGTAAAAACGTAACAGAATTTAAAGTTGACAACATTCGAATCAACAATCGCATTCATCGTATCTACAACATCTTTACCTAAACGATTTTGCCAAATTAGTTTTTCACGGGGATAAAATTTATTGTACCATTCATTATCAGAAACAGCATCAATAAAACATAAAGCATCATACTTAAGAGAAGTTTTAATATTCCAAGTGGTACTATCTGGTTGAGACTTTACGATACTTCCAAACAATAATAGGATTGATAGTAATTTAACTTTCATAATGGTTCCTCTTTACAAGTTTATATGCGGCTAACTTTAAAGAATTTTATTCCGATAGATCGGAATGTTCCATCTGGAAAACGGATAAATGCGAAACCGCTCTGACTAAAACTTTTATTATGGACATTTAATTCATATTTCTTTGTTTCTCCCACTCGCATTTTAGCAAATGGGAGAGTTAGTGTCAATAGAGTAAGGCTTAGGCGGGGGCTAAGGCTGAGAAAGTTGGAAGGTTCATAAAGGCTGCAATGAGCTGCCTGCCCGCCAAGATAAGACTTAAGAAGCAGGCGGGAGCGAATGTGTTTATAAGGTAAAAAGAGCGATTCTGAATTCTAAACTAATAACCCTAAACTTCTAACTATAAACTTTGGACAATTAGCTCCAAACTCCCCACTCAGCACTCCGCACTCCAAACTAGTTCTCCCCTTTGTTTATTTTAAAAAATTGATTTATTTTGAAAGTGATGAAAGTAAAATTCTGGGGGACACGCGGTTCGATTCCTGTACCCGGTAGATCAACGTTGATCTATGGCGGGAATACTCCTTCAATTCAAGTCACTTCGCCTGACGACGATCAAATATTCTTAGATGCCGGTTCCGGTTTGCGTGAAGCCGGAATCGAATTCATGAAACATCCATCCTCGAATGAATTACATTTATTTATGAGTCACTTCCATTGGGATCACGTTCTCGGATTACCGTTTTTTATTCCCTTCTATGATGAGAGCTTTCATATACATGTTTACGGAATGGCGCATGATCAAAATAATATCGAAGGAGTTGTTGATTCGCTCATCAGTCCTCCTCTGTTCCCAATCACTAAAAGTGAATTCAAAGCGAAGGTTACATATAACAATATTTCTCCAGATTCGACGTATGAGATAGGTAATGTTAAAATTAAAACATTTCAAGTGAATCATCAGTGCTGCACTCTCGCGTACAAGATCGAAGAGAAGAATAGATCTTTCGTTTATGTTACTGATAACGAGATCAAATATTCACGACTGGATCTTAATTCATTAGAAAACGACATTGCTGAGCATAATGTCAAGATGATCGAATTCTGTAGAGGGGCAGATTATCTTGTCCATGACACGACTTATACTTTGAACGATTATTCTCAGAAAGTTGGCTGGGGACATTCGAATAATGTCTCGGCTGCAATTCTTGCCACGCTTGCGGAGGTTAAGAATTTAGTTCTCTTCCATTATGATCCGGAATACGATGACGAAAAGATCGAGTCATTATTAAATGATACTAACTCTCTACTTAAAAGATTGAGCGGAAACGTAAATTGCCTTGCATCAAAAGATGGAATAGAATTAGAATTTTAAGTTTAAAGATTCCATCCTTCAAGTTCGTTATTGCTTTCCAAAAAGATGGAATCTTTTTAATTCATTACTTTGTTTTCATTTCGTAAACTCCGCTCCAATTTTCCGGCGGTGGTTCAGTCAAAAAGCTTTTGCATCTTAGAATAAAAACCTCAGATGGTTTATCAAAATTATCAAGCTGTTTCGCTTTCTCGAATTCAGTTATCGCTTCTGAAAATTTGCTATCTCTATACAGCGTCAATCCTTTTTCAAATTGATTTTTCAATTCGATGAAATGATTCTTTAAGTCATCCTTTTCAGAACAAAGCAGCTCGTAAATCTTTATCGGCCGTGTCTTCCCTTTGACGAGCAGATAATCGATCTCACGGCAGATGAAATCTTCTTTAATTTGTTCGAAAGTTGATTGACTGATAATGATTGATGTTCCGTACTCTTTATTTGCCCCTTCTAATCTCGAACCAAGATTCACATTATCACCGATGACTGTGTAATCGAATTTTCCTTTGCCCCCCATATTTCCGACGATCATTTCACCGGTGTTAATCCCGATCCTCACTTGAAGTTGTGGTTTGCTCTCAGCTTCCCATTTTTTACGGAGTTCACAGAGTTTTTTCTGCATTGCGATTGTAGCATTGCAACAGAAGAGTGCATGATTTTTGTTTTCAATGGGTGCTCCCCAAAATGCCATTATTGCGTCCCCTTGGAATTTGTCGAGAGTCCCCTTATGATCAAATATGATCTCCGTCATCGCACTCAAATATTCGTTAAGAAAATTAACAAGCTCTTCAGGTTCGTGTGATTCTGAGATCGTAGTGAATGAAGCAATATCGCTGAATAGAACTGTAAGCTCTCTTCGTTCGCCGCCAAGCTTTAGTTTTTTTGGATCATCAATTAATTCATTCACCAGTTCCGAACTAACATATTGTGAAAACATTCCTTTGATCATCACTTTCTGTTTTCTTTCAGTGAGGAAATTGTAAGCTGTACTTCCGATGTATCCTAATGCAACTGCCAATACCGGACCGACTGTGCTGAAAACGAAGTTTTGTTCGGCAAACAAAAAGTATGAGATTTGAAAAATCCCGTAGATTAAAATAACGACAAAAAGAATTGATGAGAGTTCTAAGAGAAAGCCAAATTTTATTTTAACACTTTTGATTGTTGTCGTGATAAAATAGCTTAGGAAAACAAGAATTATTATCAGAATAATTTCATGCAGCCGCGATTGTCGATAAAGAAAATTCCGATCGAGCACGCTTTGGATTACATTAGCATGGATTTCCACACCGTACATTAAATTTCCACCTTTATCAGTGCCCTGTTTTGTTATCGGAACAGGAAAAAGGTCTTTATCTTCAGGCTCGGTCGAACCTACTATAACTATTTTATCTTTAAAGATGCCGGAATAGAGCAGTCCCGTTGACGGATCATCCCAAGTGTTTATCGAAACATTAAATTCTTTTTCGCTGACTGTAGTAAAATTTTCATCGTCAATTATGTCCACAAAGTTAATGTGGGGAAAAGTATTCGCATGTCCATAGTAATTTATAAGCAATGACGTATTATCAAATTTTGGGATGATGTTATTCGAGTAATTGAAATATTTCTTATGGTGCCCGGAAACGTAATCGTTCGGTAAACTCAATGCTTTGTTAAGAAGAGCAAAAGAAAATGATGGAATTCGTTTATTAGACGTGAACGAAAAGAAGAATGGAAGATATCTTCTCAGGACGCCATCGCGGTCGGGTAGAACATCGACAAGACCGATCGAGCTGTCTGCATTAAAAAATATATTGCTGAAATTTTCTTCTTCGGATACAATCGATTCGAGCCGCTCATCTTTGATTTTGGTTTTTCCCGCAACAACCACGTTTTTGAATTTACTTATTGCATCAGAGAGGAGAGAATCATTCCTGTGATCATATTTATCCTGATCGCTCATGATCACATCGATTCCAATAGCTTTGACACCTGCATCGTTAAGGTTTTTGATCAGTCTGGCAAAATATTCTCTTGGCCAGGGCCATTTATTTAGCGGAGGTAGGAATTCTTTCGAACTTTCTTCCGAGATATCAACGATAATTACTTTTGCATTATCGGTTAGATCTGTTTGCCCACGGCGAGTGAAATGCGAATCGAGAAGCGTTAGCTCCAAATCTTTCAAAGGAGCAAGCTCAAATAAAAACTCTTGTGTGAGAAGTAATACAAAAACCGCAATTACAGAACAGACAAAAATATGATTCCAGGTTTTTTTAAATCGTGCTTGAACTTTCTTCATTAATCAGATTTCTACAATTCGAATTTGGTTGAGAGTCCAATAGTCGTTTCATCCTTTATCGGTTTCTGATTTATGATATACCGCGAGTATAGATTCACACTGAAATTTTTAAGAATGAAATATTGAGCGATCGTTTCAACCACAAGTCTTTGAAAATCACCAAAAGTAGGATTTAACATTCCGGTTAATTCAAGCTTATCATCTAACAGACGGTATCTGCCCCCGACTGAAATCGAATAGTAATCAAAATTTTTATTCGAGATGCGGCTTAGGTTTATCGAAGGATTAAAGAATGTAGTCAGTGAACGATCCCATTGATTTTGCAGATTCAAAATCACAGAAGTATAATTCCCATCGGAGTTCGATAATGAATTATCCTCTCTTGCCGAAGTTAAAACGCTCAGCATGGCTTTGTGGCGAATTCCCAAAACAAAATCATACGACGAAGTAAATGAGAGCCTGTTCGTAATGTCATCGATATAGCTCATCCTCTTTATCGATTCTGGATCGGTCGGACTTAAATCATTTTTAGAGCTGTATTTCGAATATCCGATTGTCAGATTTGGAAAATTAATCCTTAGAAAAAGAGATATCGATGCATCGAAGTTTTCAAACGTTGTTGTAGTGATTTTTGTTTTCTGCAAGTTATCACTCAGTCTTTCATATCCTAAAGAAAGAAAAACTCTATTTTGGATGATCCCGAGCCTGTCATAAATATTTATTCCTTGAATGTCATTGCGAGTAAAGTTTTGCCCGAATGACATGAAATCATTTCCGCGGTACAAATATGTAGCACGCAAATAATTTCCGAAATAGTTCATGCTGAACATAGCTTCAGCAGCAAGAGTCGGGAATTCAAGTGGATTGAGAGGGCTTATAAATTGATTTACTGTGATAAATTTTCCGGCAATATCCCGGAGCGTTTTTATCTGCTCGGGATCGCCGCCAAATGATTTTCCGGTTCCGAAAAGAGAGTCAATTAATTTATCGCTCAATTGCCCTGTTGATATATCATTGTTCATCAGACTAAATGCAGCCTGACCTCTGAGCATCATTCTCTGTTCATCGATTCCTATAAACAGATCGGTTCCTAAAACAACATTTTCCTTGGGACGGGCACCAAACTCCACAGAATTCATATCATCTTTTGAATGGAGGTAAGAAAATCCGAGCTGGAAAGTTTCACCCGCGCCGAAGTAGGGCCGGACTGCGAATATCTGCCTCTTATAGGTAGCAAGCATCACTTGTCCGAATGGCTGTCCGTATTTAGCTGAATCTATCTCAATGATATTAGTACCGAGCTTTGCATCCGCACGGGAGAAAGTTTGAAGCAAATTTCCTTCAACTGGTCGATTAATTTCACCGTAAGATGCCTGCAGATTAAAGGACCCCAACATGAGATTTCCGGAGAATCCTCTTAATCTTTTACCATCCATAATTAAAGAAGGAAATTTCGGATAGTTATCACCGTAACTTAATTTTAACCAATCAGAACCCAGATTTATTAAAAATCGATTTTGCGGCTGAAGTCCAGGTTTTTCTTCTGAAGTTGCATAGAGAAGCAGATTTGAGTAAAACGCACCATAATTTCCGCTCAGATTTGCCGTAAAACGATTGAAACTATACTTTGCATTTTTGAGATTCTCATGGCGAGATTCACCTGCAAGATTGACATTATATCCATAATCTTTTTTGCGCTGGTCATCAGCAAGCTCCGCGGACACAACCTCAAACATTAGACTTGAGGTGTAATGCTCGATCCCTGTTGTATCAAATAGAATGACTTTAACAATATGCTTTCCAATCGGGAGTTCTGCGGTATAATTTTCCGGCGGAAGGATAATTATGTCGTCTGATATTAAGACTTTATCAGTAATTTCTGTTTCATCGAGAAAGACTTTTGTCGCAGACCGATTAACAGCTAAACTTGCCCTGTAAATAGATACGGAAAGAAAAAATCCTGTCGGACTGATCTTTTCTGAGCTGAGCGGACTTAGAAAGATTATCTCTTCATATAGAGATGGTTCGTATTTTTCTTCAACAATAAGCTGAAATGGATTTGCATTGAACGGAGCTCCAGCCGGATAAATTTCTTCCTTACCATCTTTCATGATTATATTAAAGTAATATTCAATAAATGGCACTGAGACGTTGTCCGCTGAAATTATTGTCGATGCTGTATTGCCGACAATCAACATTTCACTTGAGAGAAATTCACTGGAACCAAAAGCTTTGTAAAACAGAAGGATTTGCGCAACAGTTGCAGATTGATAAAGCTCCGCAGTAATTTTGGCAGGCTGGTTTGCATACACTTTTTCAGTGGAAACAGATGAGATTACATCACTCGGCTGCGCGGTAGCGACGTTAAAAGAAAATAATAACAGTAAAAATAAAAGTACTCTTAAACCTTCTCGCATAACTCTCCTTATTAAAAGTTAGAGAAAACTTGCTTTGTTTGATAGCAGTTCTTATAAACGAAGAAATAATATCTCTTTAATAAGAACATATATGAACTTATAATTATTCATCTATCGGTCAGAGCTTGCTGCAGTGGCGGATTAAATGCTCGTCACTGGTCCCCACGCACAAAAGTAAATAAAGAGTACAACACTTTGATTACGCTCGTCACCCGCCATAGCAGCAACCCGCTGTTATAGCCAGTGCTTTCTTGTCGTCCGTGTCGTGTCGCAACTGTCCACCGATTTTTTTTATTGTCTTTTTTGTTGAGCGTTGAAGCATTTTTAAAAATTTCTTTTTCTTTTGTGTCGGCTTGCAAGCTCTTCCCAATTTTTCATCGGGATGTGCTTGCAATGCGTTTGATTTAGTTGTTCAAGTCAGTCACCGATGAAACTCTTTTATAAACCACATCGTCAAAATTGCTGAAATGTGCTTTGCCGCAATCAATTTTCAATTTCTCGCTTCCTCTCAGTTCCTGCCCTGCGGATTTTGTCTCTGCAACAAAATAAATTTTCTTTTCGCCTTTGAAAACTACTGCCCAGTCAGGACGGTAGTGTCCGATTGGGGTTTTGATTTCAAACCAGTAAGGAAGTTTAAAATAAAATTCAATTTGCTCACTGCTCTCGCAATCCTTCGCAAACTGATTTTCTACTCCACTGTCAAGCGGAATGTAGTTTTCATAAATTGTCTTTGAACTGTCTTTAACTGTGTGAGTAAATTCGTCAAGGTAAATTTCAAGGTCGCTGTCCTCAAACAAAGTCATTTCGTAAAACTTGTCTCCGATTTTTTCATACTTAATTCCGTCAATCATTAACTGATGTAATTCGTCTTTGATTATTGAAACCGCATTATCCATAAACAACTGCGGATTGAGTAATACTTCTTTTAGCCGTTTTGAACTTTTCAGTATTTCCAAAATGGTGCTACGCGTTAATTCCGTTTTGCTTTGAATGTAGGCAAGCATATCGGGAATCTCAAAAGCAATCCCATAATCGTCATTTGCGCTGTCGCTGACTAATTGACCGCCAACACCTTCGATAGTAATCAAAACCTTTTTCTTAGTTGATCTGATGGAAGGTTTTTTTGTTTCATCCATTTTGCTCACTGCATTTGCGGCGAGCGTAATAAGTTTTTCAGTATCGTAATTGACGCTGTATTTTGTTTGAAATCTTATTTTCTCCCAAATCTGTAAAAACTTCGGGTCTGCTTCAAATCCTTTTCTGTAATTTACTTTCTTCTTGTCATTCTTATTTTTTGTTCTGCCTGAAAAATCAACTCCGCAATCTTCCTGAATTTCTTTTTGCAATGCTTTTGCAAAATCTTCATAGCGTTCATTTGCAACAACTGTAAGTTTGTTTATGTTGCGGTCAAAAATTCTTTGTCCTTCCTGATTTACGGACAAGCGTAAACCCCTGCCGATTTCTTGTCGCTTTTTTATTTCCGATTTAGTTTCGTTCAAAGTACAAATCTGAAATACATTCGGATTGTCCCAACCTTCACGCAAAGCAGAATGGCTGAATATGAATTGAAGCGGAACATTCACATCAAGCAACTTTTCTTTTTCTTGCATTATCAATTTGTATGTGTCATCGTCTAATTGCGTTTCTCCTCCTGTGTCTTTTACTCTGCCTTTATTGTCTTGCGAAAAATATCCGTTATGTATGTCGTCAACCGAATAAGGGATTAAACCTTTATCCGAAGGATGCTTCGCATAAACAGGCTTAGAAATTTCCTTTTGATAAATTTCTTCAAACCATTGTGCAAACTTTCCTTTGAGAGGGTTTCCGTTGGAATCATACTCACGATAGTTTTTCACTTTGTCAATAAAAAAAAGCGAAAGGACTTTTATTCCTTTGTCTTTGTAATTCTTTTCTTTTTTCAGATGTTCTTCAACTGTTTTGCTAATCATAAAACGCATTACTTCATCGTTCATTCCGCCTTGCGTTTCACCTTTCTTCAAAACAATTCCGTTGCTAAGTTCAATTTGCTCATTGCCAAAATCAATTTCAT
>JAHJVF010000524.1 GCA_018828505.1 Bacteroidota bacterium
CTGTAATTTTGTCAGCCGTGATAGCGCCTGCAGCCACATGTGCGGCAATGATTGAATTATACGCAATGTCAGCAGAGCCCACCTGCAATGTTGTGGCAGACCGGATGGAGCTGTATCCGGATGCGTTGCCCGATGTATCAACAGCCTTGAGTCGATAATAATAAGCTGTGGAGACGTCCATATTATACCCATCAGAATGAAAGGACGCCTTGATCTCCCCCAGAACCGTCACACTGCTTGAAAAATCTGCAACAATAGACCGCTCCAGGATATAATGGCTGAAATCATATTCTGTGTTATCATCCCAGGACAGGCCGATATTTTTAAATCCGGGTATGGCAGCGCCCGACGCGGGCCAGGTGGGCGCTGCCGGGGCGGCGGTATCCCGGGCGGTGGTGTGCAGCACCTGGGTGCAAAAGGATGTATGGTTTCGGCCGTGATCCCAGGCCCGGACAGCAACACCGTATTGTTTGTTCGGCACAAGCTCCCACTGGTATTCGCGGTCGGTGGTGGTAAAGCTGGACCGTTTGTTGTTGGCCATGTCTTCAAGCTGGACTTCATAATAGCTGAAATCATCCGACAGCTCTGAATCACTGTTCCAGGTTGCCAGCAGCGTGACGATGTTTGCCCCGCCAAAGGCAATAGTGGAATTGGAAACCAGAGACAGGGCACCGGGAATGGCCAGGTCACAGTCAGAGGTGTCAATGGATACCGTGTCAATGGCTTCGTTAACCGAATAAATCTTTGATGTGTCTTTGGCTTTGATCCGGTAGGTCTTGGTATCACTCATGCCTTCGGGAATAAAAATACTGCAGTTTGTTTCAATGGATGTTTTGACGACTGTCCCGCCTGCCCAGGTGCCGCCTTCCCGGATTTCATACAGATCAAGATCAATATCATCAACCGCAGAATAATTAAAATGCACGGCCCGTTTAATGGCATCCCAGGTGGCCGTAAAATTGATCACGTCTCCTGGAGGCATTGCTTTCCCCAGAATAGTAACAGCGGTGTAATTACTGGTTTTCAAAACCGGACCATTATCACCGGCAGCAATGATAATCTGATATTCATGCCCAAGGATCAGCGGCGCTGTCACGGTGTACTGCAGTGTATGGACATATGCCAGGTGGACCGGATCTGCATCCTGTGTTACATTTTTCAGCCAGATATTCCAACTTGCGCCGGTATCGGTGTAGGCCCGGTACCAGGACACATTGATTTTGGATTGATAACTGCCGTCTGCCGCATAGGCTAAAAACTCATTGGCCATGACACTGATGGCTTCCTGCTTGTGCTGTTCCCAGGCAGGTTCTTCGATGACCAGGTCTGAGTTCTCCGTGTGGATTTCATCAATATACTCTGCCAGTACAAGCGAAGCTGTAAAATCGTCCCGTCGGGAAATCTCGGCAATCCGATATTTTTTCATAAAACCCGAAGTCACCAGGCCGAACAGATACAGATCATATTGTACCGGCATGGATATCCAGGGAGATGCCAGAAATAGAATATCCGTGGCAGCGGCAGGGGCCATGTTGATGGTCTTTTCCACCTGGCTGTCATCCCCCAGGCGGACCCGCAATTTGTAGGTGATGGATGCTTCTATGGTCACGGGCTGATCCAGCTGCACCCAGGGTCTATGATCTATCAGAGGATCATATTCATGCCCCAATACATCCACGTTGTAGTCATTTCCGGCATCCACGATCCTGCCGCCCAGGTTCAGCCCGTCGAAATTGACAATATCGTGCTGGAAATAGCACAGATCCCCGGTAACGCACCCGAAGGAGTCAATAAACGCATCAAACGACGGCGTGCGCAGAAAATATTTGTTTGTATTGATCAGGCGCACCCCTTCGCGCGTGGCCTGCTTTTGCGGGATTCCGGCTTCGATCCGCACCTGGGCCGTCTTGGAAACCGTGGTGGATGAAAGATATTCTGCAGAATGCACAGATATGGGCTGGCGGGTATGGTCTCTGTCCGGATCTGTGTACTCGATTTCGACACAATTCGCCCGGTCCTCTTCGGGCAGATATCCCATATCAAAAGTTTCATCCAGGATATTGCCCATATTGAAGATATGCGCCACATTGGTTTCCTGCTTGTCGATAAACACCCCGATATCCGAACCCCGGTATATCAGTGCGGCCTGGCCGATGGCTGCGGCTTTTTGCGCATTGTCCCACAGATTGCCGGCAGAAAAAATCATATGCGCAATATTGCGCTTTTCCGCCGGATCTCCGGTCTGGCTGACATCGGTATCGTTATGCTCTGCAAACTCGTAAAACTCATCATAAATGATCCGCTCCACATACACCTGATTGGATACAAGCCGATCATAGCAGATCCATGCAGGGTTGGTTGCAGATTTTGAAACCCATGCCGGAACGCTTAAAGACGTATCAAATACCTGGACAGTGTTGCGGGTCACAAGGCATGAAAAAGACGGTCTGCCGCCGCTTAAATCTTCTGTGGCAATTCCCATGAATGCATATTTGGCAATGCCCTGATAAATAAAAGGCTCTTTGATGATTTCATCCCAGAACATCCAGTAAAGATCCGTATTTGTCCGCACTTCTGTATCGTCCGCTGTTGTGCGGGTCAGCCGCATGTCATACTGGTCGGCTTCAAGATCCGGAATGGTGTATATCTCCCTGATGGCTTCGGTGGTGGCGCCGGACAAGGTAAATGAACCGTGATTGATCCAGTAAGTATCAGATGATTTTTTATATTCGATCGTAAAGGAAGCAGATCTTTCATCCAGTCCGGCCTGGTCGTTTGAATAGTACATGCCGGACGGTGCGCTGACAATAATCTTGAGTTCTTCCACCAGCGTCCCGTCTGTTGTACGGGTCTGGGCACTGCCATGCATCAGCTTGGCTGCGTTAACACTTTTCTGGGAATGGACATTTTCAAACCCTGGGATCAGCTCATCATTCAGTGTGCCCAGGCGGGTTTCAATGGTGACATCCTTAAAATACGAATACGGCTGATTATTGATCCGGACATCCGTGATAGAGTCCACCTGATGCCCGCAAAGCCCCATCAGCACATACAGCACTTCCTTGTTATTTTTAATGTCAATATACTGATTCAGCACCTGGCCGTACATGCGGTTTGTGCCGTAAATATCATAAATTGCCGTGCCTTCCACCACCGTCTGGCTTAAATCCCCCCAGCCATATGCCTGGGCAGATTTATCGTATGAACTGCTGGATGTAAGCTCGCTTTGCTGCGGTGCCACAAGGCCCATGACATAGTTCAGGCCCGCGCCGATGGCAAAAATAGTTGCTGCAAACACTCCGACATATACCGCTGCCATGCCATAGGCACCTGCTGCCAGCAGAGTCGAAAAAGAAGCACCCGCCGCCCAGGTGGCAACCATCGCACCTACTTCAAAATTCACTTTGACACTGATGGCAACTATATCCCCGGCTTTTACCGGAACCTGGTCAAACGGCGCTGTGATAATATGCCCGTTCACAGCAGCCACACAGGTTAATCCATCCATCACCGGCAACCGGCTGTTAATATAGGTATCCAGAGACTTGCCGGTAAATTCGACAGTTTCCTTCTCATTTTTGAGCGGCTCACATGGATTAAGTATTTTAACGATCAGTACCGACATAACGATAATATCCTATGATGTGCTGCTGCCATTTGTGTATTCTGTCAATCACCACGGACCGGTTCAGCGTGACGTGGATCATCCGGCCGTTGCCGATAAACACACCGATATGATGCGCAAAGTCAGGGTCCATGGACCGGATCAACACTCCGCAGGGTTCCTCCGGCGTTGATATCGGTGCCCAGTATTTTGCCGCATGGGTCTGGATTTCCTGCATGGATGCCTGCTTGCATGCGCACACAGATATATTTGTCCGTGGCAGGTCAATGCCGTAGCGCCGGAACACTTCAACAGCCAGCCCGTAGCAGGAATAATTGTCCGGGCCGTAGCCGTCCGCATCAAAGGGTTTACCCATCAGATCATTAAAATCCATCATGCTAAAAATCCTTTTCTGCCAACGCCTGGGAATCCGCAGTACCTCAAAGAATTACCCAGCTCCCGGCAGCGGGCCAGGGTTTTGTTGCAGGTGGTTTCTTCACCAGTATAACCACAGGTAGAGTCTTTGAACTTGACCGTGTTCCGGCCATGATTTTTGAAGTATCGGTCCTGGGGATCACGCACCAGCGTAAGATTGGGAACGCTCAGCGTCAGAGTGACTTTGTTGGCATGATCCACATGCGCACCCATGATTTTAAACAGGCGCTTGCTCCAGGGCGTGGTCTCTTCCAGGTGCCCGGAATGCACCATATATATCCAGACGTCCGCGCCGTTGCCGCCGCCGTACTTATCTATAAGGGGCGAAATATCCCGGTTGGGATCAATAAACGCCAGTGGTATGGACGGGATGCTGCCATCCTTGGTTTCATTAATGGGGGACAGCGCAAATGCCGCAGGCTGCCAGGTAATGCTGTTCCATACCACCTGAATATTGTTCAGGCATATATTGACAGCATCTTCGTTGGGATAACAAATTTTAACCAGGATCAAAAACGCCTGGTTTGACGTGATCTTGTTTTTTTCAGCAAGGGCAGAAGCCGGAAGTGTCATGGTTACACCTCACCGAATTTAATGGTGGTTTCCCACACATTACGCTTGATATTCAGGGTAAACGGGATGTCATCCTGAAGGAACACCACCTGATAGACTGTGGTGTCGGTGATGTCCACGCTGTTAAGCTCAAAGATCCCGCCTTGCCAGGTGTCAAAGAATGTCTTGATTGCCGCTTTTTCAGCCGCAGTGGCCCGGACCGCCAGTTCAAATTCGGTTTTGATAAGTGTTGCCCGGGCAAAGGATATGGTGTATCCGGCAGATGATTTTTGCCGGTTCGCAGCCTTGGCAGGGGTATCTTTAAATCCTGTCACTGCGGCCGGTGTCGGAAACGTAGCCATGTTTTATCCTCTCCCCAGGGCAGCATTCATACTGCCTTTGTATCCGCGATTGTTTTTGATATTTTCCAAAACAACACCGCACACCCAGGCCCCGCTGTCAAATCTGGGTTCCTGCCGCGTAACCTTGGTGTCTGATCCGGTCTTGTCAATGACTTCAATGGTGATATTCACCGGCTGTGCCGGGCTGCTGACAACCGCCTTGACACCCATATCCCCGTTGGATGCCCGGAACAGCGGCGCTATGACTTCCGGGCTTTTTTCTCCCATGACACCCAGCCCGCCGCCATGGGCAAACAGCGTGGGCTTGTCCACAATGGTGTTCGTGAACATGCTGCCCTTTGCATATGCAGTAATGCCGGTGGCATCATAGGCCGAAAAAACAGATACTTGGGAACGAGTTCGCCGGAGAAATTGAAGCCGTCGGCAAAGATGTCACACGATTTAAGCAAGGTGACCAGGTTTTTGCATACAGCGGTCAGAACATGGGGGCTTATGCCGAATATGTGTGCATGCCTGAGAATGGAATGGTGGTCATAAAACCGGCCAATATGACTTATGAGGAGGCGTCTGTCGTCCCTTACGGGGGTATCATGGCGTTGACCCATCTGAGAAAAGTGGAAATCAAGAGCGGGCAAAAGGTCCTTATCAACGGAGCTTCCGGGGGGATCGGTTCGCTGGCGGTGCAGCTTGCCAAGAATTCCGGAGCTGAGGTCACCGGGGTGTGCGGGACTCCGAGATTGGAATTTGTGAAATCTCTGGGAGCCGACAAGGTGATCGATTACACCAGAGAGGATTTTACCCAAAACGGTGAGAAATACGATCTGATCTACGACATTCTGGGTCGAAGTTCGTTCCCTCGGTGTAAAGGTTCGCTGACGAATAACGGACGCTACCTTTTAGCCAGCTTCAAGACTGGAGACATTTGGCA
>JAHJVF010000537.1 GCA_018828505.1 Bacteroidota bacterium
ATTAATTGGTCAAAAAGCCAAGTATTTGGAATAAAGCCGTTTTGAACGATACCAAGTTCTTCTAGTTGAGACATGGTAAGTTGTTGCGAAGATGCTCTGATAAGAGTGGTTGCGGGTATGCTGGAATTTTGTCCGGCGGCAGATAATTTTCCTCCCAGCAAGCAAGCGCCAACATCATGGCACAAGTCTAAATTATCTGATGCCACACCCTCAAATTTTGGATGACTCAAGGCATAAATGGTTTTTGTAAAGGGATTTTGTCTAACCGTATCGCCTTTTGCAGCACTTAATAGTTCCTTGACTTGTTTACCCTGATTGTTAATGACAGGGACTGGTCCATCAGAAGTCGAAACTAATTGAATTGTATAGCCTTTTTCTTGTACGAGATCATCAAGCATGTTGACTGACTGCTGTCTTTGCGCAGGAGTTCCTCTTCCACCTAGTTGTTGAGCTGTTTGCAGTTGAGTGCCGTAGTCATCGTAGGTTTGTAAGACTGTGTGGAGAGTATCTGAGTAGGATTCTTGAACTATTTTTGGTTTTAGCCTTAATCCCGGTATGGAAAATTCATAAGTATTCATTTCAGGTTCTGTAATAAACGGTTGACTTAGCGTCCACCCCGCGGGGTTGTTGGCGTCGGGAAGTCTGAAAATTGATGAGGCGAAGGAGAGTTCGGTCAGGCCTTGACGAGCAACCTGTTGCACTTGCCGGGCGCTGCCTTGCAGACCTTGAACGGTGCCGATCGGGTCGGTAAACCATCCAGTGCTGAGGCCTGCGGCTCCCATTTGGCAGGCGGGGGAGTCGGCGCCTTGGGTCTGGCAGGTAATAATGGCCAGCGGGCCTTGGGCAAGAGTGGCTACCGAAGCGGCAGTTTGGGTCCAGGAAGGGAGTTTGGTCATCATTTGCTGGGTGGCAAATGAGGCCTGGGGATTCATGGTTAAGAGCCCGGCAATTAAAGGCGGACCGAGCATGGTTAGATCCTGAGTAAAATCTTCACCGGAATAATTTTGAACTGATTCTTGAACGTCGCGGCCATAACTGGCGAAGAAACCTTCGACAGGATTTTTGTACATGCAGACTCCTCCGTTTTTAGTCAAGCTGCATACACCAGATTTACATTGTGAGCTTTTCGTACACCAGTCTCCGTCTTTTTGCAATCTGAGGATGGGAACAATTTTGCAGTTGTTATTCTCACAGCCAAATTCGCAGTACTTGGTTTCCCATTTAGAGCCGTTCCAGGTTTCAAGATTGGAGCCGGAGCATTGTTTATCTCCTATTTTGTAAGTCATGGTTGTGGTTTTCTGACAGCCATAGTAGCCATAACCGATGGAGACACAGGTTTCATTGGCAGGGCATTGGTTGCTGCAATTTGAGCTCGGATATGTGGAAGTAGAAGTGGTGGGAGTTGGCGAGGGCAAAGGCGAAGGCGAGGGTAGCGAACAGTGGCCGCCGCATTTGTTGCCGGAGCCGCAGTTTAACTGGCCGTAATCTTTTTCGCAGGCGTAATTAGTGGGATAGCAGCTACCGAAACTAGAACATTTGGTAATTGGGGCAGGTTTACAGGCGTTATTAGAGCAGAGGTAGTTGGATTGACAGGTTGCTCGATCATAGCCGGAGCCGTCGGCCTTGCAGGTTTCCTGAATACTGGTACCATCGCAGCGGGTGGAATTAGGTGCGCAGGCCTGGGTTGAACTGCATTGGCAGTAGCCATAGTAACCGGTAACTTCGGTTAAACCCGGACAGCAGGTTAAAGAAGAACAGAGGCCGAAAGCGCCGGCAGAAGAACAGGCAGGCGGAGGCGGCGTCGGTGTTGGAGTCGGTGTAGGTGTTGATTGGCAGGTATTACTAGTATTGCAGGAACCGGAGCAGCAGTTGGAGGCGCCAGTGCCGCAGGAAGTTCCGTTTGGCCTGCATTTAGTACCGGCACAGACCCCGCCGCAGCCATTACTGCAGGTATTGCCTTTGTAAGTAGTCGCGGCACAGCCGCAGTTGGGAGTGCAGGCTTGGGTTGGGGCGGTGGTGACAGGAATAGTAGTAGTTGGAGCAGTAGTTCCCGCCGCTTCACAGCAAATAGTTGGCCCGGTTGAAG
>JAHJVF010000430.1 GCA_018828505.1 Bacteroidota bacterium
TATATAACGACGGAAATCAAAAAATGAAAGTTGGAAACTTTTCAGGTGCACTTCAGAGTTATGATCAAGCGCTTAAGATCGAACAAGACTACCGAATCTATTATCAAAAAGGAATCGCACATAAAAAAAGCAATCAACTGGATGAATCTTATAGTTCATTAAAAAAATGTGTTGAAGTGAAACCGGACTTTGATCTTGTTTACAATGCTCTTGGGTCTGCAGAATTCTCCCGTGGAAATTATGAAAATGCAGTTAAACATTTTGTCAAGCTGTTAGAAATCACTAAAAATGCTCAGTTGAAAAAATTGGCAAATGATAACTTATCTCTTAGTTATACGAAGCTTGGTGATTTAGCTATCAAAGGCGGCGAACAAGAAAAAGCAGTTAGTTATTTAGAAAAAGCTGTAAAGCACGATGATTCGAATGGTGCTGCGTATCTTGCACTTGCCAGAGCTTACGTTGAATTAGGAAAGTACACCGATGCAATTTATGCAACTGATAATGCTTTTAAAAGTAAAGCTAAAATTTCAAAAGGTGGAATTCATTACTATAAAGGTTTGGCATTCAAAAATCTTGGTAAATTAAGTGATGCAAAATCATCATTCGAAGAGGGTAAAAAAGATCCCACATACCGCACAGTTTGTGATTACGAACTAAAAAACCTTCCAAAGAACTAATAAATTTTAATAGCTGGGCGATGTTCGTCGCTCAGCTAATCTCTAATATATTCCTAAGACTAAAATTGCTTCACTCCAATTTTGTAAATATCTTTGGCAAATTATTTTGAAGCGATGAGTGAAAATTTCAAACTGCTGTTAATTTTGAGTTCAATCGCGATTTTAATTTTTTTATTAGAGACTTTTGCCAAAAGAAAAATATTATCTTTTGAAATTGCGAGGAAGACGCTTCACATAAGCGCAGGTGTTTTGATTTCGCTATCTCCAATTATCTTTAGTAATTTTTATTATCCATTCATTGCAGCACTTGCAGCATCTATCTTCAGCATTGCCGCAATAGCATTCAATTTTTTACCACGGATTGACCCCAGAAGTCGCGGTACATTGGGGACTTTTTATTTTTCTTTCTCGTTTGCTCTTCTTGTAATATTTTATTGGGATAATTATCGAATTCTTATTTCGATAAGTTATTTTTTATTTGTGATTGGTGATGTACTCACATCCATTGCAGGTAATAATTCAAAAAAGAAAATACTACTGGCAATTAACTCTGAACCTAAGACGCTTCAAGGTGCTTTAGCTATTTTTGTTTCAACATTCATTTTATTTATAATTATTTGGTTTTTCCTTAAAGATCAATTCGATTCGTTAAACCTTTCATTTGAGAAATTCATCATTGTAAATATTATCGTTTCAACGGTTGCGATGATAATTGAAATCCTTTCAAGAAAAGGGAGCGACAATCTCTTTCTACCCTTAGTCGTCTCATTTATATTATTTGTGCTGCTGAGTCAACCGCAGCACATAGATAGCTTTTCAATTGGTTTTTTATTTAGTTCAATCATCGTTTTTATATCCGTCAGATTTAAACTTCTAAATACCGAAGGAGGATTGGCAACTTTTGTGTTGGCACTCTTTATTTTTGGGCTTGGAGAATGGAAATGGACAATTCCGATTCTTGTCTTCTTTGTTTTTTCTTCTCTTCTTTCAAAAGTCAGTGAAAAATCAAAACAATATCCACAGAAGCGAAAACGAACTAAAGGTAACGTAAGAGATATGTCGCAGGTTTTTGCAAATGGGGGACTTGCTTTAGGTACAATAATCCTGAACTTTATATTTCCAAGTGAAATCTGGTATTTAGTTTACTTGGTATCACTTTCAGTTTCGACGGCGGATACATGGTCAACAGAAATCGGAACTTGGCTTGGAAAGAAAACTTGTTTGATCACAACGTTCAAGCAAATTGAAAAAGGGGAATCAGGGGGAGTCTCTTTTGCTGGAACAATTGGCGGGGTAATTGGTTCTATTGTAGTTATTTCTGTATTTTTTGTAAATTTACAAGTGAGCATGTTGATTTTATTAATAGTTTTTGGAACAGTTGGAAGTCTAATCGATAGTCTGATGGGAGCTGCAATTCAGGCTAAATATTATTGCCGTGGTTGTCACGCGACAGTTGAAATTAAAGCACATTGCAATGCAGCAGCGAAACTCACTAGTGGAAGCAGTCTTATCAATAACGATGCGGTGAATTTTGTCTCTGCACTGATAGTATCAATAATTTTTTATGCAGTAATATGAAATCAAAATCAATTATTTTATTAATCATATTTATTGCTTCGTATGCATTTGCGAGTGATTTCGACTCTAAATTCAAACGAGCTGTTGATTTGTTTGATAATAAAAATTATGAAGAATCTTATTCACTCTTTTCTCAGCTGAAGGAGCATAATGGACTAAATATTGAAAAAATCCCGTTAGTTTATTTTTATTTGGGTGAAAACAAATTCCAGCTTGAGCAGTTTTTCGAATCGTCCCTCGAATTTGAATACTATGTCTGGAAATTTCCATTTGATAGAAATTATGATATGGGACTTTTACGACTCGGGCAGATATTTTTCAAATTAAGCGAATTCTCAAAAGCACGTCAGTATTTAAGTAAACTTATTGATGAATCACCAGAAAATGAATTTTATGGTTTAGCTCAATACTGGATGGCTGAATGTTACTTCCATGAAAGAGATCTGATCAGCTCGGAACATTATTATCTTGAGTCAATAAAAAATCGCTCGACAAACAAACACATCGACCATTCATTTTTTGCTTTAGCATATCTTTACGAAACACGCGGAGAATTTGAAAAATCTGAATTGTACTTTGATAGAATGTTGTTTGAACTTCCTGAATCAAAATTAACACCTTTAGCCCTTGTACGAGTCTCTCATTCATATTATCAACTCGGAAAATATCAACGTGCCATTTCAAAACTTACCGATCCGCAAGTCAGATCACTCCCTCAATCAAATCTCGCAGAAGCTTCTTATATCCTTGCGAATTGTTACTATCGTACAAATAAATTCGCTGAGGCGAGCAGAGAATATGAAATTTTGATTCAAAAATATCCAAATTCAAATATGACTCGTCCAGCGATATATGGTTTAGCATGGAGCTTGTACCAGGAAAATAAATCCGAAGGATCCTTCGGACTTGAATCTGCTCATTTCAATTTGAAAAAACTTACTGACGGAATTGATTCATTGGCGGAGCGTGCAACTTACTGGCTCGGATTTTTCAGCCGGAATATGAATAAGAACGATCAAGCGATCGATGAATTCAAAGAGTATTTGAGAAAGTATCCGGTCTATCGTTTGGCTGATAAAGCAAAATTTGAAATAGGCATGATCCACTATCTTCAAAAAAGATTTAAGGATGCAGAGACATATTTATTCAGCGTTGCAGAAGTTACACGCGATATGTCGGTGCGTGCAAAAGCAAGCTTAGTCCTCGGAAATATGGCACTCGACAGAAGAAATTTTCCGAATGCAAAAATGTATTTTGAATCTGCTGTTAGTTCCCTCGGCGAGGACGCTGCAGATTTTAATGTTGCTTTGACAGGACTAGGCATTTCTAATTTCTACTTAAACAATTTTGAGTCAAGTGGACATATTTTTAGAAATTTATTAACGAGAAAAAATCTCAACGAAGTTGATAAAGTAAGATTTTATCTTGCAGAGAGTAATTTTGCTTTGAAGAATTTCAGCGATGCGGCGGTTAATTATGAAGCGGTTCTACGTCAAAGCAAATCTAAAGAGCTTGTGCAGTTAGCTCATTACGGATTGATCTATTCTAATTTTAATCTGAAAAATTATTCTTATGTCGTCAATCTTGGAGTTGACTATCTTAAAAAATATTCAAAGGCGAAGCATGCACCAGAAATTAAACTCCGCTTAGCTGATTCCTATTATGCGACTAAAGAATATTCAAAGGCGAGCGAGGCATACAGAGATTATTTTAATTCGTCCTCTTTGGGGCGTGGTTCTGATTATGCAACTTACCAATATGCTCAAGCACTCTATAAAGCCGGAAATATTAATGGTGCATTGGATGAATTTGTATCTTTCCAATCGAGATTCCCTTCGTCAAAATATGCAGATGAAGCTCAATATGTTATCGGCTGGATAAGATTTCAGCAGGGACTTTACGACAACAGTATTTTCGAGTATGAAAAAGTATTAGAAAAATATCCTACCTCAGCTTTGATACCGTTAGTTTTTTATTCAATTGGCGATGCGTACTTTAACAAAGGTTTGTACGATCTCGCCATTTCGAGCTATCAAATGGTTTTAGACAATTATAAATCGTCTGACTTTGTTGTCGATGCTATGAATGGAATTCAGTATTGTTACCTTGCACTGGGTAAGATCGATGAAGCTGCTGCAATGATTTCAAATTTTGTTACATCAAATCCAACGGTTAAAAATCTCGATAAACTTCTGATCAAAAAGGGAGAACTATTCATTTCGCAGAGAAGATATCAGGATGCCATTTCAAGTTATCGTGAATTTATTTCAGTTTTTCCAAGCAGCAGTTTAGTGCCGAGTGCATATTATTCAATCGCAAAAGCTTTTATTCAAGCTAAATCATACACGGATGCGATTCAAAACTTGACGTTAATTTTCAGAAATTTTTCGAGCAGCGATTTAGCCGACGATGCTGTGCTTGAAACCGGAAATGTATACCGGACAATTGAGGATTATGATAAAGCAATTCAAATGTACGATTATCTGAATTCGAATTTCTCAAAATCAACTTTAGTTCCAGAAGCTATTTATTGGAAAGGAAAAAGTTTCGCCGATAGAAATCAGGATGATCTTGCAGCGACACACTTTCAGCACATAGTAACGAATCACTCTACGAATGCTTATTATTCCCGTGCTTTATATGAGCTTGGAAAAATTGCAATGAAGAAGGGAAATACCGAACAAGCAAAAGTTTATTTCAAACAAGTTGTTGATTTACGAAATGACGAGTTTGGTGCGGAGAGCCAATATCTCATCGGAGAGTTTTTATTTAATCAGAAACTCTATGATGAAGCGATCACTGAATTATTAAGACTTAAATTTGCATTTGCCGGGCATGTCGAATGGCTTGCAAAAGGACTATTTAAAGTTGCCGAGAGCTATGAAATTCTCAAAGAGAAAAGTAAGGCAAAGGACTTCTATCGTGAGGTACAAAAACTCGATCCGACAAGTGATCTTGGTAAAGAAGCAAAGAAAAGAGCGGATAAAATCAGATGAAAAAATTATTGAGTTTACTTTTCGTTTTAATTCCTATAGTTCTATTTGCCCAAACCGATACTGTTATTTCGAAAACTCCGGAAATCGAACTGCCGGATTTTGTAATTACCGGAACTACTAAAATCGAAATGCCTACTCAAATGAAAGAAACTCCGGATGTGATCTCCGCCTTATCCGAACAATTTATTCTTCCGAGAATTGGTGTTGAAAGCCTTGAACTGGAAGGATTGACCGATCCAACCAAGCTGCAGGCGAAAATAAAAGATTCTCTTGATTACAATAATTTCAGATTATTTGCAGGCGCGGGATTGAATTATCTCCCCTCGATCAATGCTTTTTATTCTAATAGAATAGATAAATTTAAGATCAATGCTTTCGCTTCTTTCGATAAAGTTAGAAATTATCTCCCAAATTCGGGTTATCATGACTTGCTTGTTGGCGGAAGTGCAACCTACATAATTCGAAAGGAAAATGAACCACCGGCGAGAATTAACATTGCCGGTTCGTTCAACCAATATAATTATTCACCATTTGCCTCTTTAGCTGATAACCTGCCCGCCACATCTATAGCGGACCTGCCCGCCACATCGATATCGGAGAGGCAGGCGGGGAGGCAGGCGGGTGAATTCCGTACATCAAATTTCATAAAGATAAACGGAGCATTTGAAAATCTTTTCTGGCGGGAGTTTAATGTCGATCTTGGTGGATTTGCTGATATTCATTATTTGTCCGATTATAATTCTTCTCATTTCAATTTCAGCCCTTTCATTTCCGCGAAGTCGAGTTTTGAGCATTTTATTTTATCTACAAAATTCAATCCTTCACTTCTTAAAACTTCCACGTCAACCAGCGAAAACGATCTCATACTTGCACTCTCATCTGAAATGCAATTGCGGAAACTGTTTGACAGAATGAACATTTCGGTTGGATTAGATTATCAATCGAAAAGTGAAACAGGCAAACAATTCCTCGGTCCGTCTGCTTCGATTGGTTTCGGAATATTGGAAAATCTATCAATTGGTTTTATGTATCAAAATAGATTGATTCAACAAACACCGGTGAATTTATGGAAAAGAAATCCTTACATTGATACGCTTTACTATAGACATAATTATGAGCGCATCAAAAACAAGTTCGGATTCGCTGCAAGATTTTATCCAGATCGATTGATGAATATTGAGTTCAACATTTCAACATACGACCATAAGGGAAAAATCTCCTTCATTCCATCGACAACTAACATCGGTTATTTTAAAGTTTTACCGCTGGATACAAAAGTTTTAGAAGCAAATTTTTTAGCTAATTTAACTTTAGGTAGTATTGGTGACGTTTTTGCTGAAGTAAAATATTTGGAATCCAAAATAGACTCAAATTCCAAGATTGAACCATTTGCACCCCGAATTCAGGTAAATGTAACATATACGTATAAATTTGATTTTCCTCTTTCATTAAAATTAAGATTTTTGTATAATTCACTAAGTTATTCAGATACTAACAACATTTCGAAAGTCGGAGATTATCTCGATTTAGGAATGAATCTTGAATATGAAATTGAAAAATATTTGCGTATCGGTATTGAAGCTACAAATATTTTAAACAGAAGAAATTATCAATGGATAAATTATCAATCGAAACCGATTGATGTGCTTTTTTATTTATCAACAAATCTATAAATAAATATGAATAAACATGATTTAGTTGCGGTAATTTCAAGTAGGACCGGGCTTACACAAAAGCGGGTAAAGGAAGTATTGGAAGCAATCCTGAATAGTGTAGTCGATGAAGTCCGGAAAAATAAAACTTTTGCTTTTCATAACTTCGGAAAATTTGAATTAAAAACCCGAAAGCAGCGGAAAGGGGTAAATCCTAAAACCGGAGATACGATCTTAATTCCACCCAAGGATGTGCTGGTATTTAGGCCTTCAAAAAATTTAATTAAGTGAGCATTTAATCATGGATAAAAAACAATTTATCGAAATTGTCGGAAAAAATTTGGGGAGCGAACCAGCCGAAGTTGAGCAAGTACTCGATAATTTCTTAGAGTTAGCATCAAAATCTTTGAATGATGAAGAAAAAATCTCGATAGCTGATTTCGGCACATTCTCTGTTAAGAAAACCAAACCCCGAAGAACGTTTAATGCTTTATTAAATAAAGAGATTGAAATCCCCGCAAAAACTAAAGTCTCTTTTTCGGCTACAAAAAGTCTCGCTGAAGACATTAATGAGAGATATGCCAACCTTGAAACTAAAGTGATTCAAGAGAATATTGAGAAGAAAATTGAGAAAAAAGTTACTTTGATCACTTCTGAATCTGAAGTAAGTGAACCTTCGGAAATGGCTGCAAAATTTCTTGAAGAACTTGATAAAAAAGCAGCATTAGACGTCGCACCGGAAATTCCTGCAACGAAATTTGAATTTCCTGCTGCAGAAAAAACTAGCCTAAGCTTAGCAGACGAAATGTTTGAATCGTTAATTTCAGAAGAAGGTAAAAAACAAACTAAGACAGAAGCAATTGAGAAAAATATCAAAATAGAAACAAAATCAGAGGGAGCAGAAATGCCTAACATGAATCTTAATGAAGGGGGTCCTAAATTTGTACTTGGCGAGGAGATTAAATCCCCATCATCATCCTCTACTTACAAAAGAACTACCACGCCGCCGACAGGTGGTGGAACACCAGCCGGGTATATACCAAAAGAGAACTCCTCTCCCGTGCTGTGGATAACCTTAGTTCTTATTCTGATCGGTATAATTGGTATTGGAATTTACTGGGCATTAAGTACCGATGTCACTGATGCCGGAAAAGACTCAGTAAGTATTGTTGGATCAGGAAAGAAAGGAAGTTCACCTCCTGTACTGGTTCAAGATCAGAAAACAAAAGCTATGGATAGCCGTACTAAAAAAGAAATTATATTGATGCCGGAGGAGTATAAAGCTGAAAAACGTGCAGAAGAGACCGGTAAAGAAAAAGCTGGAATTCTAATTGAGGAAAAGAAAGAACCCGTTCCAATTGAAACGAAATCTGGTGTTCCGGTTGTTGCCGAAGTCTTTCCATCTACTCCTGAAATAGTAGAAGTGAAAAAACCTGTTAGCAGACCAATTGTGAAAGCTAAAAAACCTGTTTACAAACGAACTGTCCGAAAACCTGCTCCGAAAGTAGAAAAGCCGGCAATAACCGAATATCAACCATCTGAAGGTTATTCGGATGGAGTTTATTTCATTCAAGTTTATTCTTATACAAATCAAAATTATGCAAATACCGAAGCAAGAGTTTTGAGGAACAAAGGTTATAGAGCTTTCGTTGAAACAGCAAATATTCCTGGAAAAGGTTTAATGTATCGAGTCCTAGTAGGAAAGTACAAAGATGAAGATGCCGCCGCCAAAGATTATCACGGTCTAAGGTTGTTATTAAAAAATGATAATATTTACGTAACTACTCAGCACTGATGTTTTTTTTGCCACTAAGGCACAAAGGCACTAAGAAACACAAAGAATTTATTAGTAAAACTTAGTGTCCACCTCGGCGGATTGAGTCTCTGCCCCGTTGGATA
>JAHJVF010000431.1 GCA_018828505.1 Bacteroidota bacterium
GTTCCAATTGTGAATATATTCAGGTGAGGCACCGTCTTCTCGGGAGATATATCAATAAATTCACGAAGTAGGTATCGGCTTTTTCTTCGAGTCGGTACAACATAAATAAATGAATCGAACTCCCTCATCTGTATTAAATTCCTTATCACATCGTCGGGATTAACACTCTCATTTTTATTTTTACTATAGATATACATTACTTCTTTTTGGTCTGTCTCTTTTTCAAAATCAAATCGGAGTAGGACTTTAAGATTTGTTCTCCTTTATCCAGTTCCAAGTACTTGCAAAGAATATCAAATTCTTTCCTCGCGGTCTTTTTGGATGAATTCATTTTCGTTTCCAGTTCAATGAAGTTTCCAAAATTTTTAATCTGATCAACATGAATCCGAGTATTTTTATAATGAAATAAAGTGCGATGCTTTTTAACCGTTATCAACCGCTCCATGAATAAATCGAAAAATTTCACCCATTCGATTGGTGTTTCAACTTTTATGAAGTGAAACTTAGACCATCGTTCCTTGCCATCTTCAATTCGGTCATAATAGATCACCGACTTTTCACCATTTGAATCTCTAACTTTCAGTCTTCCTTTTTCATTTTGGAAATAGACATCGATTTGTTGTGAAGAGTAAATTCTTTCAGCCGGAAGTTTTTTAATGCGAATTAATGTTTCTTTCAAGTTTTTAATCGGGACTTTAATTTCAATATTTTTTGGCATTTACTTCTCCCAAATCATTAAAACTTCATTGTTCAATCTCGGTTTCACCGAGGATTTAGGTTTTTCAAAATACTTCAGCTTAAAGTTTTCACTAAAGATATTATAAGTTTCAATTACATCAACTGAAAATGGCGGATAGTGTTCTGCCTTGTTTTGCAAGGGAAAGAACAATGCAATAAATAATCCCCCGTTCTTTAGGACCTTGTGAACAACATCTCTGTATTCAGTTCGTCTTGCAGGATTAATCGCACAATAGGTTGTGTATTCGAGAACATAATCAAACCCTTCAGCGAATAGTTCTCCAAGTTCAAACAAATCTTTTTGGAGAAATTCAATGTGAATTCTTTTCGTTTCCGCATTTTTTTTCGCCTTAGAAATAGCTTGAGAAGAGAAATCATTTATGGTAACTTCAAACCCATTCTCAGCGAACAAGATTGCATCGTGGCCGCTGCCGCAGCCAAGCGCAAGCAATTTTCCCTTTTCGAGTCCAAATGGAGAATTAAGCAGATCTACGAATACTTGAGTCGGGTGATTTAATTCCCAATTATTTTCTTTATTCAAGTATTTTTCATCCCAAAACTTTTGATAATTAACGGAAATAGAATTGTCTTTCATTTTTTTGAAAATGTATAAAACTTTATGCATATTAACAACGTCGATTAAGTCAATATTATGGAATACACAAAAGTAAATCTTAAAAAGAAAGAAGAGAAACGAATTGTCAATGGACACTTGTGGGTTTTCAGCAATGAAGTTACAAACCTTGATCGATCGCTTCGTGCCGGAACAATTGTAGACGTCCTTTCACACGATGATAAGATTTTAGGAAGGGGAGTTTTCAATCCGCATACTCTGATCGCAGTCAGAATATTCACAACGGTGAATGAAAAAATAGACCGAGATTTTTTCTCAAAAAGAATTCATCAAGCGGCGAACTTAAGGAAAATGATTTATCCAAATAAAAGTGTTTATAGATTCGTTCACGGTGAAAGTGACCTTCTACCCGGATTGATAGTTGATAAATACAACGACTCATATTCAATGCAGTTGAACACCGCAGGTATAGAAGAATATCAAGGTGTAATCATCGACATCCTAAAGACTGACTTCGGTGCACAGAATATCATTTTAAGAAATGATACTACTGCAAGGGAATTGGAAGGATTGAGACGTCATAAAGAAATTATCATCGGTGACCAATCTATCCAACTCGTAGACGATGGTTTTATTAAATATAAAGTCGACTTGCTGAACGGACAGAAAACCGGAATGTATCTCGATCAGGTTGAAAATCGGCATACGATAATTCCACTCTGCAAAGATGCAAAAGTGCTCGACTGTTTCTGTAACGATGGTGGTTTTTCTTTAGCTGCTCTCAAAGGAGGTGCTGAACGAGTAACTTCAATCGATATTTCATCCGCTGCATTAAAAAATTATGACGAGAACCTCACGCTCAATGAATTTGATAAAGAACGAGCAGAAACTATCGAAGATGATGTTTTCGATCAACTAAAAAAAATCAGAGATTCGGAAAATAAATTTGATGTGATCGTTCTTGATCCACCGTCGTTCACAAAATCAAAAAAGAATATTCCGCAGGCGAAAAAAGGATATTACGTCGTAAACCATTACGCATTTAATTTAATCGAAAAGAACGGTTTCATAGCTACATCTTCGTGTTCGCACCATATTGGAGTGGAAGACTTTTTAGAGATCATTCACACTGCTGCAAAAAAAGCTAAGAAGAAGTATACAATCTTGAAAATTGCTGGTGCTGCACCGGATCATCCAATCCATCCCAAAATGCCTGAAACAAAATATCTTAAGTTTGTGTTAATAAAAGTAATTGAATAGAGGAAAGAATGAAAAAAGTTTTAATTCTTATTACGATTTTTAGTCTAAATGCTTTTGGACAAGACATTCCGAATGAAAATCTTTATAGCTCGCTGGGAATTGATTTTATGATCTCTGAAGGAGGAATCGGACTTGGAGGATTTTTTAATAAGGATTTTTCCTCTACATTAAATGGATTCATCGACTTTTCATTCTCGGAATCAAAGGACGATAAAGAATTTGAATACGTAGATTATTGGGGGCAAGTCTATGTAGTCGGCAAGAAAAATCGTGTGTTCGTTATGCCTCTTAACTTTGGTTTGAAATATCGCTTATTCAAAGATGATATTGTGGATAACTTCCGCCCTTATGTGAATTTTGCATTTGGACCTGCAATGGTTATTACGACTCCTTTTCGTGAAGATTTCTTTCGTGCCTTCAAATATGCTCATGCAAAATACACGATCGGAGGATACATTGGACTTGGTGCTCAATTCGGCTTTGACAGAATAAACTCAGTAGGACTAAATTTGAGATACTACTATGTGCACTTCTTCGATGATGGAGTTGAAAGTTTAGATGGGATTCCTCGTAAGAATCTCGGTGGAGTTTATATTACTTTTAACTTTGGATTTTCACTCTAGCGTTTTTTAGACTAGAGTTTCCGGTTAATTTAGCTCTGGAAACTTTATGATCTTTGTGATGAAACTATTTTAATACTTCCATTTAATCGTACAACCAATTGTAAAAGTTTCTTTTGTGGAAACTTCTTTTCCATCCAGCAATTCTTTAATTGCATTTTTCAGATAGGGTTCCTTCACTTTGTTTGGATATTCCCAGTTATCGTCAATCTTGCCGTGGAATTGCAGTGTGCGATTTTCACCAAACAAAAATATTTCTGGAGTGTGAGTTGCACCATAAGCAGTTGCAATTTTTTGATCCGCATCTCTAAGGTAAGCAAAGTTAAAGCCGATTTGCTTTGCTCTCTTTTTCATATTGTCGAAGGAGTCCTCGGGATAATTCACTTCGTCATTCGAATTAATTGCCGCGATGTAAAGATCGCTCTGAAATTCTTTTTGAATATCAATCATTCTTCCTTCATAGGCTTTTACATACGGACAGTGATTGCAGCTAAATATCACACACAGAAGTTTTTTGTCTTTGAACAAATCGAGCGAGTAAGATTTGTCGTCAATTCCCATTAAGCTAAAATCCGGTGCTTTCGAGCCAATTTTTAATTTTTCTGTTGCCATAACTTCTCCTTTCAAAATAATTAAGTATTTGAGTAACTTTGCCAACAAAATATCAAATTGTTGAAAATGAAAAAAGTATTTTTCTTAATAGCCACAATTTTATTGATGCACACAGTAAAAACCCACTCTCAGCTACAATTCATCGATGACCTCTTTATAAATTATTCTAAATATAAAGTTGAACAAATTCAGCAAAGGAGGTTTGAAGCAAAAACTTATTTTCAAATCATTGATTCGCTGGTTGCTGCCGGTGGTGAAATGATTTTGAAGACAAAATTAGGCAAATCGTTCAAAGGTTTTCCAATTTCCCTTTATAAAATTGGGAACGGAAAAATTAAAGTCCTGCTTTGGTCACAAATGCACGGGGATGAAGCGACAGCATCTCAAGCGATTCTTGATATTTTCAATTTTTTCATTCAGCATAAAAATTGTACCGATAAAGAGTGCGAATCAATTCTCGATCAATGCACTTTGCTGTTTATTCCGCTTTTAAATCCGGATGGAATGAGAAAATTCGAGAGACGAAACTTTCAAGAGATCGACATCAATCGCGATGCACTGCGTCTGCAAACTCCAGAAGGAAAAATACTCAAACAAGTTCAAAATGATTATAAACCTGATTTCGGATTTAATCTCCACGACCAGCTGACAACTTATTCAGTCGGAAAAACCCGGAAGCCAGCATCGATTTCTTTGCTTGCCCCTGCATTCAATCACGAGAAAGATATCGATGATATTCGGCAGCGAGCTATACAAATGTGTGTCTTAATTCGTGAGACAATTCAAAAATATTACCCAGGATTTGTCGCTCGGTATGATGATGAATTCGAGCCGCGAGCTTTTGGAGATAACATTCAAGCTTGGGGTACGAGTACAATTCTTATTGAGTCCGGCGGTTATTTTAATGATCCCGAGAAACAAGAAGTTCGTAAAATGAATTTCATTGCTTTGATGAATGCATTTAATTCGATTGCAAATCGTTCTTATGCGTCTTTACACAATGAAGAATATTTTAATATACCTGAGAATGACAAACTATTATTTCATCTCCTAATAAAAAATTGCAGCGTTCAAAAAGAGAATCATACTTACACAATTGATCTCGGAATTAATTATTCTGAAAGACTCGATTCTACACGCAATAAATACATCGAGAAATACGAAGTGGTTGATCTGGGAGATCTCAGTACTTATGCCTCATACGACACTATCGATGTCAAAGGATTAAAGATTAATATTGGAAATGTTTATCCAGAGATAGTTACTTCTTTTGAGAAATTAAAGAAAATTGATTACGAAACGTTATGGGCAGAGGGCTTTACAACTCTTATCTATCAAGGAGATAAATTCTTTGAAGAAGAGTTGAATGTTACTCTTCGACAAATGATATCGACAATTAAAGAACCTCTCCGCGAATCACAAAAGCTATTAGGTCACTCAGCCAATTTCTATTTCACCGACGAAATGGGCATAATTAAAAAAGTAATCTCGAATGGGCAATTAGTCTTTGAGCAATAACTTTTTTACACGACACTTTTTAGACTGTGATTCAATCTAATAAATAATTAATGAAAATATTTTGGACCCCATATTTCAATTTATTCAATGTTCATCATTCAATGTTCATAATTTATGATTCGATATTCATCATTCAGAATTCATTATTCGAAATTCAACCTCGCTGAGGATAGAATTAAATTAAATAACTATCACGATATTATACCAAAGTAAGGATTTTATTTTGGTAACTATCCCGCCTGCCTCTTCGCTATCGACATGGCGGGCAGGTAGAACTCATCCCCCTACCCCTTCTGACATAGTCACCACTTTGTGGTCTTACAAA
>JAHJVF010000432.1 GCA_018828505.1 Bacteroidota bacterium
CCTGTACTAAAAGATTGGATTGAAACATTACCAACATATCAAGTTCCCTGGTGGAATGACAAAAAATTGAAATTTGTTTTTAAATGATTTTGAGGGGGCTTTTTGCCTCGTAAAAATCCCTGATAAATGGAAAACTTCTGGTCATGCTAATCATTTCAAAAGTGGTATAAATGGTCTATTGGGTTCTTATTACGGTTCAAGCTGTTTTAAGTGTCATACTGTGGGGTATGATCATAACAGCGTTGCGGCGAATGATGGATTTGATGATCGTGCTACTGCTGCTGGTTGGACATTCTTTTCACCTCCCGGTCCAACAAAGTGGGATTCATTAAAGGCAAAATCCGCTGCACTAACACAATTTGCCAGCATTGGCTGTGAAAACTGCCACGGACCTGGTAGTGAGCATACTATGGGTGGCGATAAAGCTAAAATTAATATTTCACTAAATGCCGGTGTTTGCGGACAGTGTCATGATGAACCATGGAGACATAATAGATATGCTCAATGGGAAAACTCATTGCACTCACATGCTGTATGGTCAAACTCATTTGCACAAGGTGCAACCTCACAAAATAATTCACTCGGTAACTGTATCAGATGTCATGATGCACAAGGTTTTGTAAACTTCACAAAGGGATCGACAACCAACACAACCGGATGGACTGAAGCAAGACATCAAAAAATTGGCTGCTCTACCTGCCACGATCCTCATAGCGGGCATACTCGTACTACCCCTGCTGTTGCAGATACTCTCGCTAATGGTTTCAAATACACAGTTGGTGGCAAGGGAATGCTTTGTATGAGCTGTCATAAAGCCAGAAGAGATGCGAAAACGTATGCAATCACTTCTGTGAGTTCTTCACATTGGGGTCCGCACTATAGTGTAGAATCGGATGTTCTGTTAGGTCAAAATGCTGCTGATTTTGGGACTCCGTTCATCAGCGGTAATCACAAAAATGCAGTTAAAGATGGCTGCGTACAATGTCATATGGTAGCAACTGTCGATACCGGCAATGTTAACCGAGATAAAGTGGGCCAACACTCATTTAGACTTTTGAATGAAGCCACTGGTTTCGAACATGTTGAATCATGTAAAGATTGTCATGGTTCTAACATTAAGAGCTTCAAAGATTTTATTGCAGCCGCTGATTTTGATGGTAACGGCGCAATTGAAGACATCCAATCTGAGGTTAAGGGATTGCTTAAAAAATTAAAGAAGGCACTCCCGCCTGTGGGTAGCGAAGAAGTTGACTGGACCAAAGTTAGGGATTATAAAGGTGCTGATTCTCTAAACATGAGGAAGGCATATTATAACTACAAAATTATGGTTGATGATAACAGCTACGGAATGCATAATGCAAAATTCTCAATTGATGTCTTACGTAAATCAGCTGCAATATTAACTGGTGTGGAATTTGAAAATAATGACGTTCCACAAACTTTCGAGCTTTCACAAAACTATCCTAATCCATTCAATCCATCTACTGAGATCAAGTTCTCGGTTGCAAAATCTGAGAATATAAAAATAGCGATTTACGATGCGGTTGGAAGAGTAGTGAAAGTTATGGTAAACGAAATGCTCTCTCCTGGTAATTATAAATTGACCTGGAATGGAGAAAACACTAACGGATCTAAAGTTGTAAGTGGAATTTACTTCTACAGATTTGAATCCTCCTCCTTTGAGGCAACGAAGAAGATGGTACTCTTGAAGTAACTCCATTCCAGATTTTACTCTGCCTATTTAAGGCAGCATTTAGTGAGTCCCGCCTTGTGCGGGACTTTTTGTTTTAAATAAAGACAATTTTACTATATTTACACCAAAGTAGTCATTGATTAATGAAGTCAACATTAATTCTAATTTATCTCTTTCTAATATTTTTACCTTTCCTTGGAAGAGGTTTCCTTGCCCAAAAACATAAAGCAAATCCGGAAATTGCGAATAAAAAAGCACCCGCCTGGATACAAGTTGAATCACCAACCAAAGCTAATCTTAAATCAATAAAAATGTTCTTTCCTAATAGTGGAATCATTACCGGTAAATACTTATTGAAATATGATGGGGATGAATGGAAAGTCATAGACAAACAATTCGGGCAGTCTACCGATCTAAACTTCTATGTGCTTGATGAAAACAATATATGGGCAGCCAAGACTACTTTAACTTTCCTAACCGAGCTATTTCACTATGACGTTAACGGTTGGAAAAAAGTTGAGCATCCGTTTGCCAACATGATTATGTCAATGCATTTCATTGATCAAAATTCCTCTTGGATTTCCGGTGATCGGGAAATCGCTTTTTATAATGGCTTAAAGTGGAAATTCATCCCATTACCGCAGAATTCATCTTCCAGCAATTACATTTTTGGAGATTCTCAAGATAGAGTGTGGGTAAATGTTATGAATGAGGCTCTGTTTTTTTATGACGGAGTGAAATGGGAAAAATTCTTTCACGAACCGATAGAATTTGTAAAGTTTGAAGATATCTCGAATGGATACGCACTTACAAAAGATAAGCTGTATGAAATTAAAAATAACCACTTGAGCGTTCATTCCAGTAATGAGCTATTTAAGGAAATCAAATCATTATCATTTTTAAAGAATGGAGAGATAATTGGGGTCGGTAAAAATGGATTGGTTTTGAAATACAAAAATCAAAAGTGGGAAAAAGTCGCCGTCCCTACAAAAGAAACTTTGAATGACATACATATGATATCAGAAAAAGAAGGATGGATAGTTGGTGAGAATGGTACGATCTTAAAATTGAGCGATTCATCCGAAAACTCCAAACTTCCACGCTCTGTTGGATTTGATCAGATTGATCTTCAAATATGGGGTAGAGAATCGAATGATGTATACGGGGTAGCAATTGATGATATCAATAACGATAGATTAAAAGATATCTATAATGTTTGCATTTACGAACAGAACCGGTTGTATATACAGCAATCTAAGAAATCAGCAACAGGGGAATTCAGTATAAATCAATTTATTGAAGAATCGATCGAAAGAAATGCAACCGGGTTCGCAGGTGAAAAAAGTATTGCTTCGGTTGCCGAATTATATCTTGGAGTAGGATTATCAGATGTTGACAATGATGGTGATCTTGATCTCTATCTTTGTGATTTATCCGGCAAGAATAAATTACTCTTAAATAACGGTAACGGTTATTTTCAAAATGTTTCCGAACAGTCAGGCAGACCGGTTGGAGAAAATGAAAGAACGAATTCTGCCGTTTTTGGAGATGTAGATAATGACGGCGATTTAGATCTGTTCATTACAAATGAATACTCAACGAACCGTTTATTTCTTAATAATAGAAACGGATTCTTTGAAGACGTAACCGAAAAATCCGGATTAAAGTCTAAAAACGGGGGTATGTGTGCAGCATTTGGCGATGTTGATGGAGACGGCTACTTAGATTTGTATGTAACCAATTGGGCAGCTAAAAATGTGCTGTATAGAAATGAAACTAATAAGCTGTCCGGAATAAAATTTACCAATATAACAGATAGCGCGGGAGTTGGCGGGGAATTTTATACTAAAAGTAATGCTGTATGTTTTGCTGATATCGATAACGATGGAGACCTCGATTTATTCGTAACCAATCGCAGGGCTTCAAACCGTTTATACCTGAACAAGGGGAATAATGAATTTGAAGATATCACAAAAAATGCTATCGGTTTGGATTCAATGCTAAGTTATGGTGCAAGCTTTGCCGATTTTGATCAAGACGGCTTTTTAGACCTTTACGTTGCCAACGTTGGTGAAGATATTATTTATAAAAATATCAACGGAACAAAATTTATAGATGTTACTCTTTTGTGGGATGCAGCAATTGGCGGTTACAGCACAGGGACCGCTGTTGGAGATATTGATAATGATGGCGATGTAGATCTTTTTGTTGGAAATTACCTCGGAGCGAATAGCTCTCTTTTCTTAAATAGACTTGATACAGAAAACTTTGTTACCATAACTATTGAAGGAACAAAAAGCAACAGGGATGCAGTTGGTGTTAAAGCATGGATTTATAAGTCTGATCACTCTGAAAGTAAAGAACATCTTTTAGGTTATCGCGAGATAAACAGTGGTACAGGATACTCATCCCACAGTTCAATGGAGCTTCATTTTGGCTTGGGAGAAAATAAGTCTTGCGATATTGTGATTTACTTCCCTGCAAGTGGTATTAAAAAAGTGATTAAGAATATAAAAAAAGGGAGCCGGCTTAGTGTATCTGAGGAAGAGGGGTTACAAGCGATTCTTACACTAAGTTCGAAATCCATTGCAAGGTTTGTAACAAGTCCCATAACACATTTCGAAGCAGTAAAATTTATTTTTCTTCTTTCACTTATTAGTTTATCAATTAATCTCGGTTCGAAGAAATATAAATGGAAAATACAACAGCATGCGTTTTTTCATCTGAGCATTGTAATAATTTACTGGCTTCAGATCTATATTTTTACTTATGGCGATTTATTCTTTTCTACGATTCTCCCTCTCTTTTCTTCACTTACAATTCTATTAATTATTCATTTGATCTACGAGAGAGTAGTTCTGGTAAAAATTTCACGCCTAGAAAAACAAGCTATCCGTGATAGAATCGCGCGCGATCTTCACGATGATTTGGCGTCGACTATAAGCAGCACTGTGATGTACACGAACGTTTTAAAACGATCTGCCCATAACCTTTCTAAAACCAATTATAATATTCTTGATAAAGTGAACAAGCTGTTGTTGGAATCTTCTTCAGCAATCACAGACATTGTTTGGGCGGTTTCTTCAAAGCATGACAAGCTCGAAGATTTAATAGCAAGATTAAGAGTCTTAATTGATGATTATTGCAAAACAGCCGGGATTATTCCAACATTCCAAATCAAAGGCAAAGTCAAGGATTTGTTAATCGAAGACGATTTTCGAAGGAATGTTTACTTAATATTCAAGGAAGCATTGAGTAATTCTATTAACCACTCGAGTGCACAAAATCTTCTCTTTGAAGTCATTCTTGAAAATGGATTTTTAGAAATGAGCTTATCTGATGATGGCAAAGGCTTTGAAATAGAAGTTTTAATGCAGGATTCACCGAAATCAAAATTACAAATTGGTTCACTTCGCGGTAATGGTTTGCAGAATATGAAATCGAGAGCGAAAGAAATTAATGCAGAGCTGAAAATCGAATCAAAACCAAACGAGGGAACAAAAATCACAATTAATAAAAAAGTGTAACTACACAGAGGTAAAAATAATATGCCACAGATTCACAGATTAAACTTACCCGCCTGCCACATTAAGCTCTACGTGACGGGCAGGTCTGTGGCAAATTTGACAGCTCATCACCTGAAACATCTAACATACAGAGTTGAATAGTTACCTGCTGAGTAGTTACAAAAAATGACATAAATGCGTCATTGCATAATTCTTTCGTTCTTGCGAGATTTAAGTTGTATTTATAAGCAAACAATATATGAACATCAAAGTAGCTGTAATAGAAGACCACAAAGAATTTCGCGAAAGCATTGCGATGATTCTTAATTCAGTGGAAGGATTTAAATGTATAGGTAAATTCCAGTCGGTTGAAGATGCACTTTCTAGTATGACCGAGCCGGATGTGATTCTTCTTGATATAAATTTACCGGGGATGTCGGGTGTAGACGGAATAAAACCTATAAAAGAGCTCTTTCCTAAAGTGAAGATTATTATGCTGACAGTTTTTGACGATGATTCCAACGTATTTAGTGCAATTTCCGCCGGGGCTGAAGGTTATATTCTAAAAAAAACTCCTCCTTTGAGAGTTCTGCAATCTATCGAAGATGCTTTAAGTGATGGATTGCCGATGACTCCGACTATTGCAAAACGAATTATCAATTTGTTTAAAAACCATTTACCTCAAAAAAGAAATGATGAGGTATTAACAAAACGCGAGCAAGAAATCCTTACCCTTATTGTAGAGGGTTTTAGCAGCAATAAAATATCGGAAGAACTTTTTATCAGTCTTCAAACAGTTCGCAATCACATTCGCCACATTTACGAAAAGCTTCACGTTCACTCCAAATCACACGCCGTAGCAAAAGCAATCAAAGAGAGATTGGTTTAACATTTTCTTTTGAATTAGAGACGCCCATTAGTAATAAGAACATAAACCAGCAAAGCCAGAACCAAAAAGGAAAAGCCCAAATCACAAGCATCAAATAACAACCAATTATCAAAACTCCAATAACTCAAACAAAATGCAAACACTATATGCAACTGTGTTCCGCCGATGGCGGTTTGTTTTGAATTTTGAATTTTAGTCATTGGAATTTATTTGTTATTTATTTTTTGGGGTTTGGAATTTC
>JAHJVF010000433.1 GCA_018828505.1 Bacteroidota bacterium
ATTCTATGGCTGAGTACCGGTTTAGTGCTTTAACATCGTCAGGTAAAAATGTTGCTGGAATAATTTACAGCAAAAATATCTTTGCGGCTAAAAAGAAAGTCAAAGAGGTAGCCGAGAGGAATAAGCTGATTATAAAAAACCTCGCGAAAAAATCAGCCTATTTGTATAAAGTACGAAAGTCCGGTACTCCAAAGCCAATTCTTGGCGAACAAAAAGCTTACACAAAACAAGAAGTTGAAGAAGCGTTATCAAAACTTGGTTATCAGGTAGTTTATGTAAGAAAAAAACTATTTGATTTCCAAATGAAACCTGCAACTTCTGATATCGTTTCTTTTGTCAGAATTAGTGCAGATTTATTAAATGAGAAACTCTCCTACGGTGAGATCCTGCAATTAATGATCAACGACGTTACAAATAAGAGTCTTAGAGAATCGCTTAGAGAAATTAATAATGATCTGAAAAAAGGAGAGGACAGCGAAAGAGTATTCAGACGTCATGAAAATGTATTTGGTACTTTCACATGTTACATGTTAGGATTAGCATCTAAAAGCGGTAATATGGCTGAAGTCTACACTGCAACTGCTAAATTCCTTGAACGCCAGCAGGAGTTTAGAAAAAATATAAAAAGCGCAATGTTAACTCCTACTATTACAATTATAGTCTTATTCCTGACATGTCTTTATTATATTGTTGAAGTCTTCCCTGCAACTGCTGAATTATTTGTAAACTTCGGTATAGAATTACCCCCAATGACAGCGGCAACTCTCGACCTAAGTTATTTCATTCAGAATAATTACCTTTACCTTTTTTTAGCTTTCCTTATCCCTTCGCTCGCTTTGTTTTATTATGGTTCAACGAAGAAGGGAAAGATTGTTTTGCATCGGTATTTAATTAAGATGCCCATAATCGGAAATTTGATCCATAAAACTGTAATAGAAATATTTTGCAGAGTGTTTTATTCACTATATACAGGTTCTGCGGAAAATATTGAGCCAATTAAAATTGCTGCAGAAGCGTCCGGCAACAAATATTTTGAAGACAGAATTAAGAATGCTGCTATTCCATTAATGATAAAAGAAGGAAAAGGAATTACAGAAGCGTTTGAAGCTTCCGGAGTTCTCTCTAAAACAGCATTATCAAGATTTCACTCTGGCGAAGAAACCGGCACAGTAAAAAACTCTGCCCTTCAAATCGCAAATTATTATGAAAGTGAAACGACTCATAAATTAAAATACTTAATTGAAGGTATTCAATTAGTTATTGCAATGGTTATAATGATCGTAATCACAGTATTAACTGTAGTATCAGCCGAAACGGCAACCATACGTCCGAAAGCACCTGGCGTACAATTTATTAATATTATCAATGGACTTTTCTAGCTATGAGTATTGAAACGTTAGAGCAGACTGATAAAATTGGTTTTTGGTTATTGCGTAAAGGATTGATCGATCTTCAGACTCTGGAGAAATCCCTTCAATCTAAACGAAATGATAAATCTGTTCCACGGCGAAATTTGGCTCAGATTCTCGTACAGGACTATCAATTTGATCATGATTTGATTTTCCACGAAGTAGCAAATATTTATGCTTTCAAGGAATTCAGCATTCAATCTTATCCAATGAGTGATAAAGATATAGAATTCATCAAGAAACTGATAGATAAACTTCCGGATTCCTCGAAAGCATATTGTCTCGAAAATCGAATAATTCCCGTTCAATTCGATCCCAAATTGCGGGATAAACTTATCATAGCATCAACAGACCCAACTAATAGATACATCTCACAAATTGCAGCGGGTTTTGGTGCGCGCAAGTATGAGATCATATTCATAACAAAAAAAGATTATGATGAGATTATAATTAAGATCATTCCTCCGGATAATCCTTTTCTTAGAATGTTTGAGGAAGTCTCTGAAGAGGTTGCTGTAGAATCTAGGGAAGAAGAGGGGATTGATGAAGCGGCGCTCGAAGCCGAGATATCAAAAAGTGCTTTAATAAATCTTGTTGAAGCCGCCTTAGTTGAAGGAGTTAGAAAAGGAGTCAGCGATATCCATTTTGTACCGAAGGCCGGGATGAAAACAGAAATTCATTTCCGAGTTGATGGCCAACTATCGTTATGGCATGTTCAAGAGAATACTTATCCGGAAGCAGTTTTATCTGTAGTAAAAGATAGGTCAAGAGGATTAGACCGATTTGAGAGAGAATCTGCTCAAGATGGATTTATCCAGCGAAATATTGATGGTACGATTATTCGGTTCCGAGTTTCAATTTTACCTACGGTCGGAACTGAGTTGAGTACAAAATTTGAGTCTTGCGTAATCAGAATTCTCGATGACAGAAAAGTAATAACAGACATTAAAAAACTTGGATTTGATGGTGTGGCGAATGATTTTTTTATGCGTTCTATTAGTAAACCTCAAGGAATGGTAATTTTAACCGGACCAACAGGTTCGGGAAAAAGTACAACATTGATTGCTGCGCTGTATCAAGTTATCGATCCATCGGTTAATGTGCTGACTGTAGAGGACCCGGTCGAATACGTTATTCGTGGTGCGCGGCAATTAAAGATTGGTCCAAAAATGAATTTTGAACAGGCGATTCGGTCAATTCTTCGTCATGACCCCGATATCGTTCTGGTAGGAGAAATGAGAGATAAAGAGACGGCGGAGATCGCAATCAAATTAGCCAATACCGGTCACCTCACCTTTTCAACCCTTCACACAAATGATGCCCCAAGCGCGGTCTCCCGTCTTTTTAAAATGGGAATTGAGCCATTCCTTCTGGCTTATGCAATCAATATAATTGTTGCACAAAGATTGATAAGAAAGCTTTGTGAGCAATGCAAAAAACCAGTTAAAAGTTTCGACAAGGAACTTGCTCTTGCAGCTGGAATGACAAAGAAGCAAATTGAAGAAACAACTTTTTATGAAGCTGTCGGTTGCCCGATCTGTCTTAATACGGGTTTTAAAGGGCGAATGGCGATTCACGAAGCATTATACTTTTCAAAGGAAATCCGCAAACTAATTGTCGGCGCTGGTTCGGATATTGATGAGGAGGCACTTCGAGTTCAAGCGAAGAAGGATAATATGTTAACATTACGGGAATCCGGATTCATTCGGGTGCAAAACGGTTTAACATCTTTTGAAGAAGTAGTTTCATCAACAACGGAAGACTAAAATGTTTATAGAAACAAATACTAAAGAATTTGAAAAATTACTAAAAGATCTTAAAGACATCTTGCTCAATGTCGATCAAAATGTTCCAAGTGAGGTAAAAGGAGTCGAAAAGATTCTATTCTGTAGAAACTTCCTCGATGACATGAATCCGGAAAAAAGATCAGTATTGAGGAGGTTTATCGATTCGATTCTTTTTGACATGCACAGAGTTGAAGCATCGGACTTGGATTTTGGCGGTGCTGGCGGTTTGAATAAGTTTTGGATGAGAATTCACGGTCATAAAAAACCGATGAACCATTTACCTGAGTTTAGCCACACAGAAATGAACATTCTGATTCTCAACATCCTTACCGAAAAGCAAACGGAACTTCTTCTCCAGAATAGAAACTTAGATTTCTCAATCGAGATAAGGGAAGAAAAACCGTTTCTCAGAGAATATAGATATCGGGCAGATTCCTACTTTGAATTGGATGAACTATCTCTGAACGTTCGTGCGATACTTGCGACAATTAGACCTTTTGGTTCATTGGAGTTTCATCCAAATGTATCAAAGCTAATGAATATTAATTTTCTGAAAGAGGGACTTATACTTGTTACCGGGATCACCGGTTCGGGAAAATCCTCCACTTTGGATTCTATTATCGATGAAAATAATCATGCATCAAATGGTCATATCATTATTATAAGTTCTCCGGTAGAGTATATTCACAAATCAGACAAATGTATCGTAAGACATCGTGAAGTAGGGAGGGATGTACTCTCATTTAAAGAAGGAACGATTCAGGCTTTGAGACAGGATCCGGATATTATCGTCATTGGTGAGCTTCGGGATAACGACACTATAGTTGCGGCGCTTGACGTTACAGATAGCGGGCACAAAGTATTTTCAACATTACATACTTCTTCTGCAGTTGAAACGCTCGATAGAATTATTGGTGAGACTGAAGTTAACGAGCAAGAAAGAGTACGTGTTCGTTTAGCTGATGTGCTTCGATGTATTGCTTCTCAAAAACTTGTGCCAACTGTTGATGGAAAGAGGGCTTTAGCAAAAGAAGTGTTAGTGGTAACAACGTCAGTCAAAGCGGCAATTAGAAATAACAATACTTCAGAAATTTATCAGATGATACACCAGGGAAATGAGTTTGGAATGATAACGATGGAACAAGATTTGACAAGACTTTACCGACAAAGAAAGATTACACATGACACAGCAGTATCATATGCAAATCAAAAAACAAGGATTCAACAATTATTAGCGAGTAAAATGTGATGAAAAAGGTCGTCGGAATTTTTGTTGATGGTCCGGAAACTAAAATAGCAATTCTTGAAAGATCTGGTAAGAAAATTTCAATATTAGATTTAGCTTCATTCGGAGGTACCGCGAGCAGAGATTTTGGATTTCAATCGAATACTGAAGAAGAGGGATTCGTTGTTGACGATTCGGAAATTCTCTTAGCAGAATCAGAAACTATTGACGATGATAAAACAGAAAATCCAATTGCCGGACTCATATCAAAATATAGGATCCAAGATTTAGTATTCATACCGAGTGTTAGTGAACCGCATGTTTCCTATCATCTTCTGACAAATGTCGGTAAGGTATCACCGAAGAACTTGAAAAAACTGATGCTTGAGAAATGGCTCGAATCTCAAAAATCATCTGCATCAGTGGAAAATATCAGCTCAGTCGATTTCGGAGACGGAAATATTCTTTCAATTTATACGAATGAATACTTTCCAGCTCTGAATCATCTCGATGACATTGCGAGGATCTTTAATGTTAAGAATTTAAAAATTCCGTATATCACGAGTGCTGATGTTCTCCTTGCCGATCATGTTCTTAAAAAACATCATCTTGAAAAGGGTAAAACATATTTAATTACGTACGTAGGTGTCGAATCTTCGAGGTTGATCTTTATTCAGGATAAAAAGATCAAACACATGTCTGATTATGTCAGCGTGGGTGTTCAGACACATGGTTTTCACGATACTATTATTAGTAAGATCTCACTCGAAATGGATATGGCACAAATATCCGAAGTACACAAGATCTTTTTGTGCGGTGAAGTTATCGAGTCAACCATTCAACTAACTTTTTATGGAAGTTTCCCGCTTGCAGATATTGAGGTGCTTCAATTCAATAGTTTTGATATCTCCCGGCTTAATGAGGAAAAAAGAACTCAGCTGCCTGTATATACTTTTGCATTATTACCGGTTTTGAATTATTTAATACCGGATGTAAAAGCTCTACCGAAAATAAACCTACTTCCTGAAACGGCGAGAGAATCTCAAAGAGTCTTTAAGCTTGGTCTAGCGGGTTATATTCTACTTAGCCTGATATTTTTGATGGTTGTATTTTTTACTCAAAGATTTGTTGGAAATAATAAAGAGATAGCTAAGATCCAATCCCAAGTTGATAATAAGCAAATAGTTATCGCAGAGAATGCGGAAATGGTGGAACGCGTCGAACAGCTTCAATGGAGAATTGAATCAGGGCTTAGCATTCAGCAGACACTTGATACGCTTGTACAAGGTGCAGAAATGTGGACGAATATTCTAAAGAAGATTCAGGAATTTCATCCTGAAAGCAAAAAAATATGGATCACAAATATAGCTGCTACAGATGTAGGTGTTAATATTCACGGTGTTGGAATTAATCGGCATATAATTCCCGATTTTTCTGACTTCCTCGATAATTCCATTTTGAAAAATATTATTAGCCAGGAAATTCGGGAACGAGGTGTCAATAAATTCGAGATCAATATGAATCCCGAAAAGTATGGTTATAGGGGGTTAACGAGATGAGCCATCAAACCCGTAACACAATAATATTATTGATATCATTTCTGGTCATTGCCCTCGGAGCAGGGTATTATATTTTTATAGGACAGCCGAAGAGTATCAAAGCGAAAAACGCTCAATTAGATGAGTTGAATCAAAAATTCACAAACACAAAAGCTCTGGCGGTTACTTACGATTCATTAAGCAGAGAATCTGAACGAATTGATTCTATTTTGTTTAACCGGACCAAAGCAATTCCATTCAGGGAATCGATGACCGATACTTATAATGATATCATTCGCATATCAAAATGCTTCACTCAATACACAAGACTGGATATTGAGTATGATAAAACAGAACCTGTTGGTGCAGCTTCGATCGATCATTTTATTCTTCACGGGCAGGGGGATTTCAATGATGTTTTCAGATTACTGTATGAACTCGAGAAGTCCAAGAAACTTTACAAAATAAAAAGTGTGAATTTAAAAAATGCAACCTTAACCAAAGGATCAGGAGAGATATTGTACCAGGTTCTTTTTGATATTAAGTTAGAATCATATTTCACTGCAGATAAGAACCTGGCGCTTAATTATGAAGAAATTCCAGATAAAAAATATTTCAAAATATCAGACTATTTTTATCCGCTAATAACTCCTGACATTCCACCAAACTACGATGAACTGTTGGAAGTCGAAGGAGCCTCGCTGCTCGCGATTATTCCCGATGGTGTTTTTATCATGGATAAGAATGGAAATTCATTCACACTAACCGAAGGCGACCCGGTTTACCTTGGTTACCTTACAAAAATTGATTACGACCGTCAAAAATGTGAATTCTTGCTCAATCGCGGCGGTATTGTTGAAAAAATTGTTTTAGACTTAAAAAGTTTTAATCAGAAGGAGACTAAAAAATGAGGACTTTAATTTTTTCACTCACTGTTCTCTTCTTGATAACTTCGATGGCTCCTGCTCAAAGTCAAAGAGAGATTCAATCAATTGTGTCAAATGCACCTGAGGAGATTGTTTCATTATCCGGATCGTTGCCGTTCAATCAAGCTATGCAGATGCTCAGCAAATTAAGCAAGCAGTACATGAATAAGATAATTGTTCTGAGCGAAGAAATTACCGAACCGATTGGCTTTGATATCGTTTCGATGAATTGGTACAGAGCTTTGTTATTGATACTTAAATACAAAAATTTTGAGTTTGTTGAAACTCCTGAGTATTTCAAAATCCTGCCGAAAAAACAGGTCCAACTTACGATACCCGATGAGATTAAAGGTGTTGATATGTCAACGCGTGAAGTAAGCATTTCAGCAGTCTTCTTTGAGCTTGATATTCAGAAATCCAAGGACATTGGGATGAACTGGAAATGGTTACTTTCGAGCAAGGATAACAAACTGAATATTGGCAGTGAATTGGGAAAAGTTGATGCAACCTTGTTCGATCCAACTTCCACGGGCACAACTACAGGGACAACACAGCAAGAGAAGACATTTAATTTGGGTGTAAGTTCTGAATCACAAAATGTACTTGGATTCTTCGGAAGGGCAACAGCAATGTTTAACTTTTTCGAACAAAATCAACTTGGTGAGATTATCGCCTCTCCTCAAATTTCAGTGCGCGATAGAATGAAAGGAGAGATCCAAGTTGGTGCAGATTTCTCTACACGTGAAAAAGATTTTGCCGGTAACACGGTTGAAAGGTTCTATAATACAGGTACTATAATTCGGGTTACACCTTATGTGTTTGAAGAAAATGGGAGAAATTATATTCTCATCGATTTAGTTGCAGAAAGAAGTAGTGCTATACCAGGTCAGATCACAACAGAGATTAAAAAAACAAAAGCATCTACAAATGTTATACTGATTGATGGTGAAGAAACAATAATCGGTGGTTTGTATATTACAGAAGATAAAGTTGAGAGGAACGGGATACCAATTCTGAAAGATCTGCCGTGGTGGGTCTTCGGAATTAGATATTTAACCGGAAGCGATTCAAAATTGAC
>JAHJVF010000434.1 GCA_018828505.1 Bacteroidota bacterium
TCCGCAAAAACTGAAATTTTAGTCAATAAGATAAAAGACTTAGAAGTAATTGTTACAGATAATGAAATTGAAGCACTTATACTTGAGTCAAATCTCATTAAACAACACAAACCTCGCTATAATATTAATTTAAGGGATGACAAATCTTTTCCATACATCGTGATTACTAACGAAGATTATCCACAAGTTTTTCCAACCAGGAAGATAATTAATGACGGATCAAAGTATTTCGGACCCTACACAGATGTAAAAACTATGAGGTTTGCTCTTAAAATACTCCGTGAGGTTTTTAAGATTCGAAGTTGTAAATATAATATTGACGATGAAGTAATTCAGAAGAAGAAGATTAAACTCTGCCTCGACTATCATATAAAAAAATGTGATGGGCCATGTGAAGGATTGGTTTCGAAATCCGCTTACCGAAAAATGATCAATCAAGTGGAAAAAGTGCTAAGAGGTCGACTTGATTCTCTTCTCACAGACCTGCATGAAGAATTGGAATCGTATAGTGCTGAACTCAAATTTGAACAAGCCTCAGAAGTCAAAAACAAAATTGATGCTTTGCAAGTTTATGCAAACTCTCAAAAAGTCGTTAGTGCAGAATACACTGATAAAGATTTAATTACAGTTGCCTCTGATGTTCCAGATGCTGTTGCGACAATTTTCAATATTAGAAATGGGAAATTAGTCGGTAAGAAAAAATTTGTATTTAGTTATCCGATTGAGACTGCGCCCGAGAACATTTATTCAGTAGTTATTAAAAATTATTATTCTGATTTCGTCGAAATTCCAACTGAAATTATAGTAAAAGCACTACCTGAAGATATTTCAAATCTTGAGAAATTTCTAGCTAATAAAATCAATTCCACCGTGCAAATTCTTACTCCAAAAGCAGATGAGGAGATAGATTCTTTGCTCAATATGTGCTATCAAAATGCTCTCCTCGAACTAAATGAAATCAAACTGCAAAGGCTGAAAAAAGATGGTAAAATATCATACGTTCTTAAATCGCTCCAGAGAGACATTTATCTTAAAAATTTACCAAGTCGTATCGAATGTTTCGATATATCGACTCTACAGGGAGCAGATACAGTAGCTTCTCTTGTCGTTTTTGAAAACGGTAAACCAAAAAAAAACGAGTATAGAAAATTCATTATTAAATCTGTTTCAGGTTCAGATGATTTTAAGAGTATGAGTGAGGTAATAGAACGTCATTACACCCGAGTCTTACAAGAAAATAAAAAGCTCCCTGATTTGATAATGGTCGATGGCGGAAAAGGACAACTCTCCGCTTCCCTAAAAGTTCTGAAGAAACTTGGATTAAATGCATTACCTATAATAGGATTAGCAAAACGACTTGAAGAGGTTTTCACTCCTGACAATAAAGATTCAATTCTAATTCCGAAAACTTCGTCATCTCTACGACTCCTGCAGAAGATTAGAGATGAAGCTCATCGATTTGCAGTAACTTTCCATCGTAAAAAGAGAGATGAGCGAACTCTCCAAACCGAATTACTCGGTATTAAGGGCATTGGAAAAATCACTGCCCAAAAGCTGCTCGTGAATTTCGGGAGCATAGAAAATATTAGGAAAGCACATAAAGAGAAAATCTCAGAACTAATTGGAAATAAGCTAGCTGATAAAGTAGTAGAGTACTTTTTGAATTAGGGATATGAATCAGTCCAGAAATCGTATAGTGCAAATGGCTTGGACAATATTATGTTCGCTTTTCTTTTTAGCAGCGACAATTTTGGAGAGTGATACTGATAGTCAGGCTTCCGAGTACACCATCAATCGTCCGTTTATTAAAATCAAGTTGACCGATATTCTTGATACAATATTCACCGCAAAAGATTCTTATCTGACAATCAATCTTAAAACGCAAAGGTTGTCTCATCATTTCAGAGATGGTAGAGTTTTTGAATATTTATGTTCGACGGGTAATCCAAATATCGAAGAAGGAATTGTTACTAACGAAGGAATTTTTGTGATTCAATATAAATCACCAAAAGTATATTCCACACAATTTGATAGTACCCTCCTGTTGAATTGGATGGGATTTAATCATGGGATTGGAATCCATGGTTTATTAGGGTCCACCTACTACAGAACTCTTGGTAAGCGTGCTTCCTCCCACGGATGCGTTAGAATTGGTCGAGAGGATGGGTCAAAGATTTACAAAAATGTTGAGATTGGTACTGCAATTATGGTTCACTCTGAGAATAATGCACGTGTAATTTCATTCACCGATGATTTGGAAAGATTTTCCTCACCATCAAAAAAAGAACTGATCTTGTTTACAAATCGCAACTTGGAGCTCCTATATTCCGGCAGAGCGTTAATTAAACAACCTGATAAGCTAATAATTTCTGAAGATAACGTAACGCACAATGGAATATCCATCGGCGATAAATCGTCAGCACCAAAAAAGCAATACTACATTCCCCCAATGAAATTCATTTCATTTTTTATTGCTGATAATTTACGAACAAAAAAAATGACTAAATTATTGCTTGATAGTTTGAATTTAAATTAAGAATAAGAATTAGGAAAATTATGATTATATATTTAATCCGTCATGGCAAAGCCGAATTGAACTCTGAAAGTGGACGGGATTTTGATAGGTCACTCACACTAAAAGGGAAACGTAAAATTGAAGAGATATCATTGCGGCTCAATAATCTGAAAATAAAAATTGACAAGATATATTCGAGTCCATACTTAAGAGCAAAACAGACCGCAGAGATAATTAAACGACACATTCTCGATGAATGCGAACTTGAAATTATTAATATCTTATCCCCTGGTTGTAATACCCAATTGTTACTAGAAAATATTCTATTCCAACACGATAATATTGCCTTAGTTGGTCATGAACCAGATATGTCAAGAATTTTGTCGGAGCTCTGTGGTGCTTTTAATGTTACGTTCAAAAAAGGAGGAATAGCAAAAATTTTATTTGAGGGAAAGCCTCGAATCGGTGCAGGTTGTCTCGAATTTTTAATTACTCCGAAATTATTGAAATAATATTTCGAGTTTTCTTGAAAGGCATCTCTAATAACTAAAAAATGAGGACTAAAGTCCATCCCGCCTGCCTCATCAGACTAA